>CAZVNF010000162.1:0-8187 GCA_964628215.1 uncultured Draconibacterium sp. | reverse complement strand
ACCCTCTGATTAACAGTCAGATGCTCTAACCAACTGAGCTAAGGAGGAATTTGGGAGCGCAAAATTAGCGAATCTGTCGGAAATTCCAATACTTTTTTTGCTTTTTTATTTTCTTTTTTGAAAAGTGCAGGGGTTTGGGTGGAATTTTCATGGCCCCAAATGATTTAGTTTGCTGATTTGTAACCTTTTCTTTCACTTTCGGTATAACAGGGTAATATCCACCGCTTATTCCGGGTAATATGGTCAAGGTGCGCAAATTTCTGTACGTCCTGCTGCTTGCCGGTTGCACTACTTCTCTCTTCTCCCAAACCCAGGGGGTGCTGGGAAAACGGTTCTTCGATAACTGGTCGGTGGGGATCGGCGGGGGCCCGAATATCTTTTTCGGCGACCTGAAGGTGCATCAGTTCTGGCCGGCAAACAACAACATGAACGAATGGAGGTTTGGCGGAACTTTCACGCTTACAAAGCAGTTCAGCCATGTGTTCGCGGTGCGCGGACAGTTTCTCTACAGCGGACTGTCGGGCACGAAAAGACAGTATAAAAATGACGCGCCTTGCAATGAATATTTCGACGGCACGGTGATGGAAGGGAATATCAATACCACCATCAACTTCTCAAACCTGCTGGCATCGGGGTACAAGCCCCAACGCAAATTCTTTATCTACGGCACCCTCGGCATCGGTACCTGCAGCTGGAATACTACGGTAAACCAGCTCTATACGGATATCCCGCTGCGGAAAAGCGACAGCCTCAACAACTGGTCAACCGCCCTCATGGGAATGGCCGGGATCGGCGCCTTCGTGAACCTGGGCGATAAGGTAAACCTCGGAATAGAATGGACCCTGCACGGGGTCAATTCCGACTGGGTGGATGGCACCGGCGGAGGGTTCCGCTACGATGCCTATTCGATGCTATCTCTCAACATCACCTACAACTTCAACAGGTACAACCCCGGGAAAGAACCGGATACCAACCTCAATAAAATTTATGTTCCGGTGTATATACCTGTCCCGGTAAAGGAAGAAACGCCTGATGTGGTTGAACCTGCCGTGCAAACAGCGGAGGCCGACACCACCGACCTGTACCAGCTGATTGAACTGGAGTTCACCGAAGAGCCAGATTCGGCAGAAGTTTTTGATAGTCTGCCAGCCGAAGGAATTACTTACCGGGTGCAGATCTTTGCCTTCAGAACCGACAAATACACCGCCCTGGAAGTGATGGAGAAGTACCATCTTACCGAAGAGGTTACCAAAGACTTATCCGACGGGTGGTACCGGTTTACCGTGGGGTCGTTTACGGATTATGCTGAAGCTGCCGCGTTGAAAAACCGCATGAAGAAACTGGCGTTCAGGGATGCGTTCATTACCAGCTACCATAACGGAGTGAGAGTTCCCGCACATGGTAATAAATGATGCGCAGCCCATGGTGCTTTTCATTACACCCCCTTTTACCCAGCTTAACACCCCTTACCCGGCCACCGCGTGCCTCAAGGGGTTCCTGAACACCAAAAACATCCGTTCAGCCCATTGTGACCTGGGAATGGAGGTGATCCTGGGACTGTTCTCCCCCGGAGGATTCAAGGCACTTTTCAACGAGGTAATTCAAAGGAACCTGCCATTACCCGACAAATTCCGCCGGATGACCGGCATGAGGGACCAATATACCCGCACCATTGCCCCGGTTATCGCGTTCCTGCAGGGGAACAACCCTGAAACGGCCCACCTCATCTGCGGCGGAAACTGGCTTCCCGAAGGTTCCCGTTTTGGCCAGACCACCGATATGGACCACGATTTCGGCCACCTGGGAATCCTCGACCGGGCAAAATACCTTGCAACGCTTTACCTTGAAGATGTTGTCGACCTGATCACGGAAACCATTGATCCGCATTTCGGCTTCAGCCGGTATGCCGAGCACCTTGCACGGTCGGCCGCCACCTTTGATGAACTCCGGAAGGCGCTGGATCAGCCTGCCAGTTTGACCGATACCCTGCTGACTGATCTTCTCAGGGAGAAAATACATTTATATGCCCCCACCCTGGTTGCCCTTACCGTTCCTTTTCCTGGCAACCTTTACGGCGCACTCAAATGCGGACAATGGATCAAACAGCACCATCCCGGGATAAAAATCGTGATGGGCGGGGGATTTGTAAACACCGAGCTGCGGTCGCTATCAGATCCGCGGGTGTTCGACTTTGTCGATTTCATCACCCTGGATGACGGCGAAGCCCCCCTGCTTCACCTGCTGGAACATCTCGGGGGCAAACGCACTGCTGAAAACCTGAAACGCACAATGACCCTTGTGGATGGTGCCGTGACCTACTTTAACGGGTCAGTGGAAAATGATGTGGTGCAACGGGATACCGGCACCCCTGATTATACCGGGCTGCCGCTGGGCAGATACCTCTCGGTGATGGAAGTGGCCAATCCGATGCACCGGCTGTGGAGCGACGGGCAGTGGAACAAGCTGATGCTGGCACATGGCTGTTACTGGGGCAAGTGTACTTTTTGCGATGTGACCCTCGATTATATCAAACGTTACGAGCCCAACAAGCCGGAGATACTCTGCGACCGGATGGAGGAGATCATCGCGCAAACCGGCCGCTACGGGTTTCATTTCACCGATGAAGCGGCCCCGCCTGTCCTGCTGCGCGACCTGGCGCTGGAGATCCTCCGGCGGAAACTTACGGTGGTTTGGTGGACGAACATCCGGTTTGAATCCAGCTTTACCCGCGATCTTTGCCTTTTGCTGAAAGAGTCGGGATGCATCGCCGTTTCGGGGGGGCTTGAGGTGGCTTCCGACCGCATCCTGAAGATGATCAATAAAGGGGTCACGGTGTCGCAGGTGGCCCGGGTTGCCGATAATTTCACCGAAGCCGGGATCATGGTACATGCCTACCTGATGTACGGTTTCCCGACCCAAACGGCACAGGAGACCATTGATTCGCTCGAGACCGTGCGCCAGCTTTTCGTGCATGGGGTGGTGCAGTCGGGCTTCTGGCACCTGTTTGCCATGACCGCCCACAGCCCGGTGGGACTAAACCCGCAGCAGTTTGGCGTGGAGAAGGAGAATACCCCTTCAGGAACCTTTGCCAATAACGACCTGGTATCCATCGACCGGCAGGGGTGCGACCATGAACTCTTCAGCGCAGGATTAAAGAAATCGCTCTACAATTTCATGCATGGCATCTGCCTTGATTTTCCGCTGCAGGAGTGGTTCGAATTCAGGATTCCCCGCACCACGGTTTCACCAAAGTTCATTTTCAACACCCTTTCGCATACACAGGTCGTCCAGCCCGAACCTCATGCGAAGGTGATCTGGATGGGGGGCCTTCCTACAGTGACCTTCCATACCCGGAAGAAGAAGGAAAAATCCATTCCATCGGCCAGGCTGGTGTTTCAAACACATTCGAGGGAAGTGGAGGTGGTGATGGCAGAACCGGCCGGGAAATGGCTGCAGACCATTTTTCCGCTCCTCCTCCCGGGGAACCACCCCCCGATGACCTTCAGGCAACTGGAAGAATCATACACGCTCAGCGGATTGGGCGAATTTAAAATCTTCTGGAATGGAACGGTGGTGGCGACGCTGAGGGATATCGGACTGGTACTCGTGTGATGCAACTGACCAAATTATTTTAACTTTAGAAGGACTTCTTCCTTTAACAGAGGCAGGTGTTTTTTAATAATGGCCCAAATCATAGATGGATCCACTGCATCATACGTATGGATTAGACGGTTACGAAAGCCAACAATTTTGCGAGCATTATCTAAAGGGGATTCAGGTTGCAACTTGTCAAATTGATTTACTGCTTCTCCAATGATGCTCAATTGGCGCTCAATTGCACTTTGAGTTTTCAAGTCCAATAAACTCTTGGAAACTGCTTGTTGGTGCTGAAAATTGTTCAACAAGTTCTATAGCTCGGATAATATCAGATAAGTACTTTTTGCTTTGCTCCGTCATAGATCAATATTTTTGTAGAATCAATACTTTTTCGTAAGTATGGATTGTGAATCGATGTTTCAGTAAGCAAATCAACTCTTCTTTTAAAGAAATGTTCGAAGGTATCCCATAAGGAAATAAGCATCTCGCCTTTTTCAATCGGGTCAGCATAATCAATATCCACCAACAAATCAATATCACTATTTGCATGGTCGAATTTTTTTGTTATTGAAGACCCGAAGGCATAGATGTACCTGACATTGTGAGCCTTGCATACAGCACTAAAGTCATTGATCTTGTCTGATATTTCATCTTGTATAAACATAACCCAAAGGTAATGGTTTTTAGAGATATATAAACTTGCCAGGCCGTTTTTATTGGTTTGTTGCTAACGGGGATGTAACTTTTTTAATTCTCCTTCTCCACGATCTGCATCGCAATTTTTATCCCGTCGGCCGCACTGGAAACGATACCCCCCGCATACCCGCTGCCTTCACCGGCGAGAAAGAGGTTGTCGAACCCGGTACACAGCCCGTTTTTTTCGCGTAAAACCTGGATGGGGGATGAGGTCTTGCTTTCGAGTCCGAGGAGGATGCCTTTGCTGTAGCCGTGCAACCGGCGGTCGAAATCTTTCAGTCCTTCGCGCAGGGCACTGGTAACCACCTGCGGGAGCATGTTCCACAGCGGGGCGGGTTTCAGTCCGAGGGGATAGCTGGTTTCGGGGATGGTGCGGGGTTCGGTACCATTGATGAAGTCGCTGATGGAGCAGAAGGGGGCCATGTACCCGCCGGAAAAGGTGTGGAAGGAGTGCTCCAGGTCCTCGAGCCACTGCAGTGCTTCCAGCGCGGTAACCTGTCGGCCGGCAAGCTGGTCGGGATGGATCCCCGCCACGCACCCGGCATTGGCGAACTGCCCGTTGCGGCGATAGTTGCTCATTCCGTTTACAATGTTGAGGTGGCTGTAGGTTGCAGCCGGAACCACCATGCCGCCCGGACACATGCAGAATGAATAGACCGAATGTTTTCCATCGGCTTCGGAGGTGAGCCGGTATTCCGAAGCCTTTACGCCGGCCAGTTTCCCGATACCCCATTGCGAGCGGTTGATCTCCTCCTGCCGGTGCTCGGCGCGGCACCCGATGGCGAAGTTTTTGGTGCGGAACTGAATGCCCCGCTCTATCAGCATCCGGTAGGTTTCATAGGCGGAATGCCCGGGGGCGACAATGAAATAATCGCCCGCGATGGGTTCAGTGCCGGCCATCGCTTCCGTGATGTGGCCGGGTTGCAACACCAGGTCGGTAAGCGTGGTTTCAAACCGGATCTCCCCGCCCATCTCCTGGTAAGTTTCACGCAGGTTCTTCACCACCACCCGCAGATTATCGCTTCCCACATGCGGGTAGGCCATATAACGTATCTCGGCCGGTGCTCCGGCGTCGATGTAGTTTGAAATGAAGAAGTCGCGTTCCCTGGAAATATGTTTCGACCGGGAGGTGAGTTTCCCGTCAGAAAACGTGCCGGCACCCCCTTCGCCGAAGGCGTAGTTGGCCACCGGGCTGAACTGTCCTGTTTTTTCAAAATGATGGATGCCCTTTGCGCGCCCGGCCACCTCCATCCCCCGCTCGAGCAGGATGGTATCGAACCCGGCTTTCTGCAGCACCAGTGCGGCAAAAAATCCGGCCGGCCCGCTCCCGGCAATGACCACCCGCTTGTTTCTGGGTTTGTATGGAATCTCCAGTGGTTCTGAAGATTCAGGCTCTTTTCCCTGCAGCGATTTGCTGTGTACCGCGATGCGCAGGAGCCAGTGGATGTTGCCTTTCTTGCGGGCATCGAGGCTTTTGTTTTCGATTTGCCAGGTAAAATCCTGCAACCTGAGTTCCTTGCCAATCCGCAGTTTCAGCTCTTCGTCAGAATAGCCTGTCGGAACTTTGATTTCGATGGTTTTATATCCCATGGAGGTGGTTTCGTGTGGTGCAAAGGTGGGGAAAATTGGATTACAGGTTGGTGTTTCACGCAGATTGCGGGGAAAAGGGGGGGATATTTGCGGATTTCCGATATACTTTCAGCCAGGGTTTCAGCGTTATATTTCTGTTCAGAACCTGTGCATGCCCTTATTTTTACGTTTTCTTTTTTTCATCCTTCTCCTTCAAACGGCTGCATTCGGGCAGACAGGTCCGAGTTTCAGCCAGACTGCGGTGAATCACCTGCGGAAAGGGGATTATGTTGCAGCACTCGACTACCTGAACACCGCCATTCAACGGGAGCCCGGGGCATCGGAACTTTACTTTCTGAGGGGCTATTCCAAATATGGGCTGGATGATTATATCGGGGCCGAACAGGACTACTCGCAATCCATTGACCTGTCGCCCTATCTTGTAGATGTATTCACCAACCGGGCCATCGTTCGCACGCAGCTGCAGAATTACACCGGTGCCATGGATGATTTTGACCATGCCCTGGAGATGGACGGTACCAACGGGGAGATCTGGTTTCACCGGGCCCGCACCAACCTGCTGCTTAAAAAGTATTATTCCTGTATTGTCGATTGCAACAAGGCCATCCAGCTGCGTTGCCCGGGGGAGTCGGTGTATATCGTGCGGGCCAGTGCCGAACAGGAGATCAAGAGGTACACGGAAGCCATCGCGGACCTCGACATGGCGATGAAGATGAATCCGGGGAACGGCTATATTTTTTCACAACGGGGACTGGTATGGATGGAGACGAACCAGGTTGATTCGGCCATCATCGATTTCGGCCGTGCCATCCTCCTTGATTCCACCAACACGTTTGCCCTCTTCAACCGGGCCCTTGCCTCGCTGAAAAAATCGGAGCAGGTTCACGCGTTGAAGGACCTGAACACGGTGATCCGGATTTCGCCGTATAACTCCTATGCCTATTATAACCGCGCCATTGTGCTGATCGGTTTGAATGAGAAGCGGGGAGCCATCCATGATTTTGACATTGTAAGCAAACTCGACCCGAAAAACATCATCAGTTATTTTTACCGCAGCAAGCTGAAATCGGAACTGGGCGATTACAACGGGGCGCTGGAGGATCTGAATAAAACCATAGAACTGCTGCCCGACTACACCGATGCGTGGTACGACCGGTATGAGGTAAAGCTGAAGCTCAAGGATACGAAAGGGGCGCAAAGTGACTACCGGCAGGCTCTTGAACTCACCCGGCAAAACCATCTGAATCCCGACAGTCTGAAAGTGGAGCGCAAGGATTACCTGAAAAGCCTGGTGAAGCTGAGCGGCGATTTCGAGGAGATGAACACCCTGAACAGCAAGCTGCAAAACCAGTCGGTGGATATCCAGTTAAAACCCATGTTCAGCCTGCTGGTGTGGAAGACTGATTTCGGGCGGGTGAAGCTGTATGATGTGTACAAAAAGGCGCACTATTTTACCAACATCCTCACCCTGACGAATGAAACAGGACTTATCCGGGATTCGATCCTCCGGGTTGAATTCAACCGGCAGTCCCACCTGCTCGATTCTGCCGGGCCCAACGCTGATTCGTATTTCCGCAGGGCCATTGCCTGCTACCAGTTGCGGAATTACAACCAGGCCCTTTCCGACCTCAATGCGACCCTGGGAGCTGATTCCGCTTACATTGCCGCATGGTTCAGCAGGGCCGGCGCGCGGTTTGAGCTGATCCAGCTCATCAATGCGCAGGAGGATTACCAGCAGGAGCTCATCATGGGCAAAACGGCATCAAAGCCCCAGGCTGCTTCGCCTTCCGCCACGCTGGAACATACGTATGAAGCCGTTATTCATGACCTTGACAGGGTTTTGGCCCTTGACCGTGAATTTTCATTTGCCTGGTATAACCGGGGTTTTGTAAACGGGAGGATGGGCAATTATCGCGCGGCTATTGATGATTTCTCCAAAGCCATCGCCCTGCGCAATGATTTTGCGGAGGCTTACTACAACCGCGGACTGATGTGCATTCTGCTTAGTGAGAACCACCAGGGATGTCTGGACCTGAGCCGGGCAGGGGAGCTGGGGATTACGGATGCGTATAAGGTGATGAAGAGGTACTGTTATAAATAGCGAGGTAGTGAGGTAGCGAGGTAGCGAAATGGTGAAATGGTGAAATGGTGAAATGGTGAAATGGCGAAATGGTGAAATAGCGAAATTGTGGAACCGAGGTGATAATTAATTATATTTGCATATTATTGGGACGTTAGCTCAGTCGGTTCAGAGCGCATGCCTCACACGTATGAGGTCACTGGTTCGAATCCAGTACGTCCCAC
>CAZVNF010000161.1:6599-8228 GCA_964628215.1 uncultured Draconibacterium sp. | reverse complement strand
TTGCATTGTTTGCATTGTTTGCATTGTTTGCATTGTTTGCATTGTTTGCATTGTTGCATTGCAACCTTTACTTGAACATCCCTTCCAGGAAATTGGAAAGATCACTGGGGCTGACATTTTCGTACAGCCTGCCTTCATAAGTATAGCTTATTTCACCCCGTTCTTCTGAAACAATGATGGCAATTGCATCCGACTTTTCGGTAAGTCCTACCGCTGCGCGATGACGTAATCCGTAAAAGGGAGGAATATTCGCTTTATTGGAAACCGGTAAAATACAGCGTGCAGCTTTGATTTCTTCTCCCATGATAATTACAGCACCATCATGTAACGGACTGTTCTTGAAGAAGATGGTTTCCAGTAATACTTCCGATATTTTTGCATCCACAGCCTGGCCGGTGGCAATGTACTGGGCCAGTTCATTCTGCTGACCGATAATTATCAGCGCCCCCGTTTTTGTTTCAGCCAATTTCTGACACGCTTTAACAACCTTGTCGATATTCAGATTAACCGGGTTATTGATTTTAAATCGCCAGAAAAGGAACCGGTTTCTTTGATTCTTGATTATTTTGGAATTACCCACCATTAGCAAAACCTGGCGGATCTCAGGTTGGAACACTACGATTAGTGCGATAACCCCAACACTGATAAACTGCCCAAGAATTTCTGTAAGCAGTTGCATATGCAGCGCCTTAACTACTTTCCAGATAAGGTATACAGCAATGATACCGATAAAAATCCGGATGGCTGCGGTACCTTTTACGAGATTGTAAATTTCGTAGAGAAGTATGGCAAACAAAATAATGTCGATGACATCAACAACGCGGAGCGAAAAAAGACCTACTAAAAACATGTGCCAAAGTTACCACTTTTCCCCTAACCAACCATCTTCACAAGCCTGATGGCTTCCATGGCTTCTTTTACATCATGTACTCTCAATATGTTGGCACCCTTCATTAAAGCAATGGTATTCAGTACGGTAGATCCATTGAGTGCTTCCCGGGCATGAATGTTCAGGTGTTTGTTAATCAGTGATTTCCGGGAAATTCCAACCAGCAACGGCGTGCCTGAAGGCCTGAGTTGTTCAAGGTGTGCCAGAAGTTCAAAATTTTGTTCAACGGTCTTGCCAAACCCGAATCCGGGGTCGATGATCACCTGGTGAACTTGCTTTTCACGGCACTGGTTCATTTGCTTTTCGAAAAAATAGGTTACCTCAGCTACTATATCCGAGTAGGAGGGGTTATTCTGCATGGTGGCCGGGGTTCCTTTCATATGCATTAAAACATAGGGGACCTTGAGAGATGCCACCGTCTCGAACATGCCTTCCCCGAACCGACCTCCATATATATCGTTGATCATTCCTGCCCCATGACCTACTGCAGTCCGCGCAACTGATGGTCTGAACGTATCCACAGACAATATACATTCGGGAAATCGGCTGGTAATAGCGATTATGGCAGGAATCAACCGCCGGGTCTCTTCTGTCTCATCAACCTCTGGTGCACCCGGACGTGTCGAAACTGCACCTATGTCGATAATTGAAGCACCCTCATTCAGCATATTCTCAACCTGGTGCAACTGAGCATCCTGGCTGACGAATTTTCCTCCGTCATAAAATGAATCCGGAGTAAG
>CAZVNF010000161.1:3432-6499 GCA_964628215.1 uncultured Draconibacterium sp. | reverse complement strand
TAATCCGCGAAAATCCGCGAGAACTTTTTTTGCAATATTAATTTAAAAATCTATTGATCCGCAGCTCATTGTATTTAACATTTTAAATGTGTTGAAAATAATATTACTTTTGCCAATACAAATATCCTGATGAAAACGATTCAACGCATTGGTGTTTTCTTTTTATTGCTGGTGTTCCTTTTCGGAACCACCGGAATTTCAGTTTTCCACCATGTATGCAGCAGCAGCAATCAGGATAACGTATCTGTGTACCCTGAGTTTTTCAAGAAATCGGGCTCTTCCTGCTGCGCAGATGAAGAAACCGGTTATGCCTGTTCACAGCGTGTAAATACCTCCGGGGAGGCACTGGCTCAGCATATCGATGCCTCTCCCTGTTGTATAAGCATTTTCTCGTTTTTTAAATTGGATATTCTCACGGTCAGGGCTGACAAACTTTTAATAAAAGATGTTCTTATCCAAATCCCTGATGATACAGATTCAATTATCACGGATCTTCCTGAGAACCATTCTTTTATTGTACCTTGTCACTTTCAGTTTTTCTCGCCTCCTTTATTTGGGAAAGTACTTGTTTACTTTCTCCACCAGATGAAAATTCCCGTACGTCCTTCATTTATCTGATAGGTTTTCCGCAAATCTATTTGGCGCCCTGGCACCTTTTGCGGTAATACAAACCATTCCGGTTGTTATTATTTATTTATTTATTAAATAGAAGGATGATGAAAAATCACTTGATTATTTTATTTATAATTTTACCATTCATCACAGTCATGTCGGGCAAAAGTCTGGCACAACAGGTGAGTGGAATAGTCATCGAGAAGGATGCAAAAGGGCACAAAGCCGGGTTGCCAGGCGTAAATGTATTTTGGCTGGGTACATCAAAAGGTACTTTTACCAATGAAAACGGGAAGTTCAGTATTTCCCGGGCCGGGATGAAACAAAACCGGCTGGTTATAAGCCTTTTGGGGTATAGGGGAGATACCGTAGTTGTTTCATCGGACAAACAGAAACTGGAAATTGAACTGAACCCGGCAGCGCAGAATCTTTCGGAGGTGGAGATCAGCGGAAAGCCCGACAATACATATATTTCACGGCTCAATGCCCGGCAAACAACCGTAATCACCACCGGGGAACTTCAAAGGGCTGCCTGCTGCAACCTGGCAGAAAGTTTTGAGACAAACGCTTCGGTTGACGTTTCTTACTCTGATGCGCTTTCGGGAGCCCGGCAGATACAACTACTTGGATTGTCAGGGGTTTATAGCCAGATTATGACTGAAAATGTACCGCTAATCCGTGGTTTGGCGACTCCTTTCGGGCTGAATTATATTCCGGGTTCATGGATGGAATCGATCCAGGTGGCTAAAGGAACTTCATCGGTGGTGCAGGGATATGAGTCGGTTACAGGGCAAATAAACGTGGAATATAAAAAACCGGAAACCAGTGAAAGGTTATTCATTAACCTCTTTGGCAACAGCAACCTCCGGTTCGAAGCCAATGCCGACGGATCTGTGAAAATAAATGATAAACTCAGCACCTCGCTATTGATACATGCCGCAAATTCGCAGTATAAATTTGACCGGAATGTAGTTCAGAAACCTGATTCTACCGACGGGTTTATGGACGCACCCAAAATCACAACACTCACTGCCATGAACCGTTGGGACTACATAATACCAAATAAATGGGTTTCCCGCCTGGCTTTCAAATACCTGTATGAGAATAGGAGTGGCGGACAAATGGCTTTCGACAAAAGTACATGGAGCACAGACACTACAGGGATCACCAACGACACAAAAAAATACGGGATTGGTGTAACAACAAACCGGTTGGAAGCATTCTGGAAAAACGGGATCTTTCCCGGCCCTGGCGGAAAATCGAGTTTGGGACTGATCCTATCCGTGATCAACCACCAGCAGGAGGGTTTTTATGGCATCAACCTGTATGATGGCCATGAAATTAACTTCAATTCCAACCTCATCTTTACGACTTCTTTCAACGAAAATAAGCACCGAATTTCCGCCGGTGCGAGTTACTTTGTTGATGATTATCTGGAAAAGTACACACAAACCCGCCTGGAATACCGTTATCAGACACTTCCCGCCGGCACTGAACCAACCAATGCCGATCTGTTCACCCTTGTGAATGATTCAATTGTTACCTACAACATGGACAGGAACGAATGGGTGGCAGGTGCGTTTTTTGAATACACCTACGACCTGTGCGGAAAATTTGCCCTTATCGCCGGTTTGCGCGGGGATTACAATAGCCGGTTTGGTTATTATGTCACTCCGCGGCTGCATCTCAGGGTTAATCCTTCTAAAAATACCACTATCCGCGGATCTGTTGGAAAAGGTTACAGATCTCCCAACCTTCTGGCCGAAAACAGTTCTGTCTTTGTAAGTCAGCGGGTGATGCACTTCGCCCCCGGCCTGGGCAATGAAGAGGCCTGGAATTACGGTTTGAATTTTACCTGGAACTTTACCCTGTTTAATGAAAAAGCAGAATTTTCGGTAGATGCTTATCGTACGAGTTTCATCAAACAAATCATTGCAGATCAGGACAGCATGCCAACTGATCTCTACTTTTACAATCTGGATGGAACATCGTATGCCAACAGTGCCCAGGTTCAGTTTACATTCAATCCTGTCAAACGGTTTACCATTACCATGGCATTCAGGTACAACGACGTGAAGATAACGGAAGGGGGTATTCTGAAACAAAAATCGATGGTAAACCAGTATAAAGGAATGCTCTCACTGGGTTATGCGACTAAATTCGACAAATGGAAATTCGATCTTACCGGGCAACTCAATGGCCCGGCCAGGTTACCCGATACCCAAAAAATGCCGTCATTCCTTCAGCGTCCCGGATATTCACCGGTATGGTTTAACCTGCTCGGTCAGGTTACTAAAAAGTTCAAACATTTTGATGTGTATCTCGGAGGTGAGAATCTGACAAATTTCAGGCAGGTTGATCCGATTTCCGAATACTGGAAGCCTTACCACACCCATTTTGATGCCTCCATGACCTGGGGCCCCATTGTAGGAATTACAATATACGCCGGTGTAAG
>CAZVNF010000161.1:0-3332 GCA_964628215.1 uncultured Draconibacterium sp. | reverse complement strand
CCTTAAAACTTACATTATGAAAAAGACCTCCAATGTATTAAAATCAATAAGCCTGGTGTTGGTGTTGTTTGCATATGCATCAACCTGTTTCGGACAGCAGAAAAAATCGGATACGGTCATGATAAAAACATCTGCAGTTTGCGGAATGTGCAAAGACCGTATCGAGGGAGCCCTTGCATTTGAAAAGGGAGTTAAATCATCCACCCTTGATACTGATACCAAGGAAGTAACGGTTGTTTTTAACCCGGCTAAAACCTCAAAAGTGCAACTGGAAAGGGCTATTGCAAAGTTGGGCTATGATGCAGACTCTATTCCGGCCAACCAGTCAGCATATAATAAATTGCCGGCGTGTTGCAAAAAGGATGCTCCCAAACATGATTGAATAATTCAATTAATTTGTTTAGTGGACAAGGATGTCGTTAAAGTCAAATTGCAGTAATGACCTATAAATATTTTAAAATGAAAAATACAGCTTTTGCAGGACTGGTAATATTTCTATTCTTATTGAATCAGCAACACGTTAACGCTACCATCGTGGACAGCACTCAAATTGGTTTTACAGTGAAATTTGAAAAATCTGTACTGGTCGACCCAAAGCCATTATTCAATAATTTTTGCAAGGATATCGGGAAGTGGTGGGATCCTGATCATACCTGGTCAGGGCAGGCTGAAAATCTTTACATACAAGAATATATTGGCGGCTGTTTTGGTGAACGCTTAACGAGCGGAGGATATGTAAGCCATCTGAAAGTGATCTATATCGATCCGGGAAAGATGATCAGGATGGAAGGTGGACTCGGCCCATTGCAGCAGTTTGCGGTAAATGGGATTATGACCATGGAGATTTCAAAAGATGGCGATAAGTCCAAAGTAACTTTAACCTATACCGTAGGGGGATACATCCCGGGAGGGGTTTCAAAACTGGCAGCAGCTGTCAACCAGGTGCTGGAAATGCAATTAAAGCGTTTTACTGATTTTGCGGTAGAAAAAAAATAAATTGGTGTTGGATTTTCCTATCGCCATGCACCAAGGATGGTTCCTGCCAGTGTGAGGTACATTACCTGGTAGCCGGCATCAATAGCCCAAAGTGTAAAGGATTTTCTTTGATACAGGATGTTGATGCCAATGGAGGTTGCCACAAAGAACAACCCGATCAGAAAACCGTAAAGTGCACCCGAAGCAGCAGATACATCGCGGCCGGCATGCCCCTGTAATATTACCGCAAGGCCGAAATCCATCACGGAGATCAGGACAAAACTTGATCCGAAGATAAGGGCCATATTCCCTTTTTGAAGATATTCTTCCGTAAAGCCCAGGGCATTTTGCCAGGATTTTCCAAATAATACCGGGCTGTACCACAAAGCACCCAATGCAAAACTTGCAATGGCAGCTACTGCCAACGCGAGAAAATTGATATTTGATATTTCCATAATGTGTAATTTAAATTGTTTCTAAATTACAAAAATAGCATTTATCTGTTTCGGTTGGTTTGATTTGTATTTTATTTATAAAAAAAAGGCTGTCTACTTTGGGAGACAGCCTTTTGAGATATTCTGGTGTGAAGATTATTTTTTCTTCGCAACCTTTTTAGCGGCAGCTTTTTTTATCGCTGGTTTTGCAGCAGCAGCAGCTTTTTTCTGTTTGATAACAGCCTGCGCTGCTGCCAAACGTGCGATAGGAACCCGGAACGGAGAACAACTTACATAGTTGAAGCCCAGTGAATGGCAGAATTCAACCGAAGCCGGTTCACCTCCATGTTCACCGCAGATCCCGATTTTCAGATCTTTGCGGGTTGAGCGGCCTTTTTCAACGGCCATTTTCATCAACTGTCCAACACCTTCGAAGTCGATTACCTGGAAAGGATCAACCGGGAGAATCTTTTGTTCAATGTATTCAGGAACAAAACCACCGATATCGTCGCGGGAGAATCCGAAAGTCATCTGGGTAAGGTCATTGGTTCCAAAAGAGAAGAAGGTTGCGGTTTCTGCAATTTTGTCGGCAGTAAGGGCAGCCCGTGGAATTTCGATCATGGTTCCAACCATGTGGGGAATTTCCTTCATTTTGAACTTTTTGCATACTTCTGCATAAATCTCATCGATGATGAGATACTGATGCTTCAGCTCCTTCTCGGTACAGGTTACAGGGATCATGATCTCAGGGAAAACTTTTTTCTTTTCCTTCAGTAATTCGGCTGTTGCCTCAAAAATGGCACGAACCTGCATTTCGGTTATTTCGGGGTAGGTGATGCCCAAACGAACACCACGGTGGCCCATCATCGGATTGGTTTCATGCAGAGCATCGGCACGGCGGTTGAATTCCTCTTTGGAGATTTTCAGGCTGTCGGCGATTTTCTTGCGCGCATCTTCCTGCAAAGGAATAAACTCATGAAGCGGCGGGTCGAGGGTACGGATGGTTACGGGGTATCCATCCATGGCAGCCAGGGTCTTTTTAATGTCTTCCTTGACGTGAGGATAGAGTTCTTTCAGTGCATCGCGACGCTCTTCTTCCGATTTCGATGCGATCATCTTGCGAAGGAGGAACAATGGTTTTTCGGCGTTTTTACCGTAGAACATATGCTCAGTGCGGAAGAGTCCGATTCCTTCAGCGCCAAAGGCACGTGCCTTGGCGGCATCTTCAGGGGTATCGGCATTGGTACGGATTTTCATGGTCCGCACTGAATCACACAAAGTCATGAAGGCCTGGAAATCAGGGTTTTCTTCAGCAGCTTTGATCATCGGCAACTGACCATTGTAAATGTAACCCTTTGAACCATTCAGGGAGATGAAATCACCTTCCTTTAATACAATATCCCCGATTTTCATCGTTTTCTTGGAGGCTTCGATCTTTAGTCCGCCTGCACCTACGATGCAGCATTTTCCCCATCCACGGGCTACAAGAGCTGCATGGCTGGTCATTCCGCCACGTGCGGTAAGGATAGCCTGTGCGGCACGCATTCCTTCGATATCTTCAGGATTTGTTTCTTCACGGACAAGGATAACGGTTTTACCCTTTTTTGCCCATGCAACTGCGTCTTCAGAATTGAAAACAATTTGTCCGGTCGATCCGCCAGGGCCTGCCGGAAGTCCTTTAGCCATTGGCTTGGTGCTCTTTTCAGCTTTGGGATCAAGGATTGGATGAAGAAGTTCATCAAGCTGGCTGGGTTCAACACGCGACACAGCCTCTTCTTTGGTGATCAGTTTTTCATTGAACATATCCACTGCCATTTTTACTGCAGCCGGACCATTGCGTTTGCCAACACGGCACTGAAGCATATAAAGTTTGCCATCCTGGATGGTGAACTCTATATCGAGCATGTTGCGGTAATGTTTTTC
>CAZVNF010000160.1:4553-8323 GCA_964628215.1 uncultured Draconibacterium sp. | reverse complement strand
AGATGGAAGTGTTTGGATTGGAACGAGAGTCGCTGAAAGAGATGATCCTGACCCCGAAAAGCGATTTGGAAAGGGTGGAATCAATAAAATGATAGGGAACGAGATTATTTCATTTCCAGAAATAGCAGGATTTAATGATGGTGATGTGTACGAAATCTATAGAGACAAATCTGAAAATATATGGATAGGTACAATAAGAAATGGAGTATATAGATATGATGGAGAAGCCTTTAAACACTACAATGTTCCAATTTCAATTATGGGAATACTGGAAGATGGAAAAGGAAATTTTTGGTTAGGCGGAGCAGGTGGATTATACAGAATTAATCAGAGTGGCGAAGTTATAAACGTAACGACAAAAGGACCTTGGAAATAATGAATACGAATGCACAACATCACCTATACTCCTCCACAAGCCAGTACGGATTCTCCCGGAACCGTTCCCAATCTTTTAATAGTTGCTCCTTACATCCAATGATAAGATCGTGGTTAGCGGTTGTATTCTCCCGCTTTTTTTCAATTTTTTCGATGTATTCAAGCAAATTCCAGCAAAGATTGAACTGTCCGCAGGCAATAAGGGCATCGGGCATGCTCTTTTCATCCCCGCCGGGATTTAACTCCGACCCTGTAAACCAGAGTGTGGTTGACATGGATGCAGCTTTTTCAGCCACTTCCCTGATTTTATCTGAAGGAAATGAATGGGTGATGATCCTGCTGCTTTTTATCTTTTCATCAACCTTTCCCTTCCCGGGAACAAGTTCGTAAATGGCATTCATGATCAGTCGGTTTTTCCAGGAGGTGTCGTTGTACAAAATCCTGTAATTCAACCGGCGCACATGTTTTAAAAACACTTCGCCCGTCATTTTCATCACCGATTTCATCCGGTTGACCAACATGGTTTCGTACACCCTGAGTTTCAGGTTTAACAGGTTTCTCAGAGGGTTTTTAAAGTACCGGACCAGCTCAACCTTTCGAAGTTTGTACAGTAAAAAAACGGCCAGTGAATCCAACAGGACATTCAATGTGGCAATCACGGTAAATAAAATTGCCCATCCCGGTTTGCCGGCCATAAGATAATGAATCAGCGCCGCAACCGAGCCTGTCAAAATCAGATTATTCAGAAGGAGAATTGAATTGGGGGTTAATTGCCGCCACCAGTTCTCGGGTTTCTGAACCGTAGCCACGTACTTTTCCATAAAGGGGCTTGCGACATCAGAAATTATAATCAGATCCAGTGAGTGCTCAGGATCCTCCTCACTCTTTTTTCCGGGAAATTCATTGCGGTGTATCCGCTCATCAGCCAACAGTACCGGTTCAATTCCCTGGTTGTCAACGATCCCTCCATCCATTAATCCGATGTTTTCGATTTTCCGGAAAACTTCCTGTTCCGTTAAATCCGCGGGAAATACAAAATCATTCGGGAAATTGATGGGTTCAAATCCACCGGGAAAACAGGACGAGGCGGCCACAATATCTCCCATCCTGATCTCCCTGGCAACTATTTCAGGGATATTGAAATTCCGGTTGCCGATGATGCCTCTGCCGGGCTCCCCGGAACCGGGATGAAGTAATTTTTCGGACCATTGAAACCGGAATTGAAGGGGAGTTTTAAAATCGGTAGCATTGAATGAAAGGTGTTTCAGATGAAACAACGGATCGTCAGCCATCAGCACACCAAATTTTGCCTCATGAAACAATTCCCGGTCATAAATATCAGCAAAGGCGGATATCAGCCCCCGGCTGCGTGCCGAGTTCCAGTCCCCCTCTGAAACCAATCTCTGAAGTGCAGAAGAGACCAGGTTTTCACTGGTCATGAAATGATGCAGGTCCTTATATATCACCCGGATACTTTCGCCCTGCTTTTTGCCTACAGCATATCTTGCACCCGTAATGGTGCCCCCCGATACGGTTGATAAAACGCAAACATGGTCCAGCAACGACCCATCGTCAGTCCTGATCCGGTCGAGAAAAGTCAATACGCCTAAATTGAAGGAGGCCGCGCGGTATCCGCCTCCTGAGAAAGCCAGGCCGATTTTTAACGAATTCTTTATGATTGCCATTTTCGTTATTTATTTTAATCTTGATATTCAATCTTTCTTGTGTTGAAAGGTGTATTATTAAAACAGTAATCAACAGGTTATCAATTAATAGTTGATCAGGTAGTTTAATGTCAAAATTATCAAATATTTCAAACTTTTTTTGTTTTTTACATGATATTGTTTGGTAGAATGAACGATCTGATGAAAATTGGATCTAATCTTCCGGGTTACATAGCGGGCTTGTTTTCCGTATCTTTATCAATTAATTCCCTGCCTATGAAACACCTCACCTTCCTGTTTCTCATATTATCTTTTCATGTTTGTCATGCCCAGCCCACCCCCTCCATCCAGTTTACCAGTGTTCCCGGTTGGGGTACGTCCAATCTCTTGTATGGCGTGGTGCATAACACCACACCCGCCAACCATGGCGTGGCGGTTTACATATTCCTGGAAGAAGCCGGAGGGTGGTGGAACAAGCCCTTTGCATCCGCACCAGTTACGTTGATCGGGGCCGATTCGACATTCAATACCCAAATTGCACTAGCAGAAACCGACCCGTTCGCGACCAGGATCATCGCATTTTTGATTCCCCTGTCGTTTTACCCGCCGGTGCAAAGTGGCGGAGATTTGCCCGAAGAGTTGTTCTCTTTTCCGTATGTAACCTCCTGCCGGCCGCATGGCACCCGCACGCTTTCCTGGTCGGGGCTTGACTGGACCGTTAAAAAATCGATCGGAAATGGTATGTATCCCATCGGACCGGGTCCGAATCTTTTTAATGATCACGACTCCATGGTTTGGGTGGATGGCCAGCAGAAGCTGCATCTCCGGATTGCAAAAAATGGAGGCACCTGGTACTGTTCCGAGCTGATCTGCAATGCATCGCTCGGGTACCAGCAGTACCGGTTCGAGGTGGAGAGCCGTGTCGATTTGTTCGATAAAAATACTGTGGTCGGGATGTTTACCTGGGATGATTGTTCCCCCCTCGCCATTCCTCCGAACCCGAATTTCAGGGAGATCGATTTTGAATTCTCGCGATGGGGCGATGCCGCAAATGACAATTCTCAATACGTTATCCAGCCGTATAATGTTCCCGGCAACCTCCACCGTTTCCACATGAACCTGGCCGGGATTACCCATTCCGTCCACACCTTCGACTGGAGAGCCGACGCCATCGATTTTAACAGCAGCTGGGGCAGTGCATCCCATTCCTGGAAATACACCAACCCTGCCTATATCCCCACACCGGGGTATGAAAATGTACGGATCAATTTCTGGCTGATAAACGGGGGCGCCCCGTCGGACAACCGGCCGTCGGAACTGGTGCTGAATTCGTTCTTAACCAATGTCTCTGAACCACAAACTTCATCTGCCGGCATCCGGGTTTTTCCGAACCCCGTGGAAACCGGATGTGCCATCGAGATTCAATCGGATCGGGTGAAGGAGGTGGTAATCGGTATTATGGATGTCCTCGGAAACCACATAAGAAACCCGTTTCATGTATGCCTTGTACCCGGATCAAACAGGGTGGAATGGGATGGAAATACAGCGCAGGGAAAACCAGCCGGACCGGGGATATATCTGGTTTTTCTGAGGGATAAATCGGAGATACGGGTTGTAAGGATTGTAAAGATTAATTGGTAAACGGTTAAACAGGTAAGCGGGTAAATGGGTAAACTAGTAAACGGGGAAGCATTTTGCCTCCTTATTCGCATATTCGTCATTCGCATATTC
>CAZVNF010000160.1:0-4453 GCA_964628215.1 uncultured Draconibacterium sp. | reverse complement strand
GAATGACGAATATGGGAATATGCGAATGACGAATAGGGGAATGGCGTGCACAACGCACCCCGGTATGTTTCCGGAATCATTGATTTTACTGGATATTTGATCGGATGCCTCCGAAATAATAGCGGTTTTAAGGTATTGCAGATTATGGGAATCCAATATTGTTTTTCAAAACACTGGCTGTTACCTTTATAGCTGTTATTTTGTAAGGGATATCTATGTTTTTAACTACTCATACTATGAAAACCCAGAAGAACTTCGAGGTAAAACCGGGAGCTTCACCAAATATCAGGCAAACACTGAAAAAAACAAAGCCTGTGCATATGTACACGGGTCTGATCCAGGAAAACTATGTTAATCCCCGGTACCTGGGGGCGGGCATGGTTGCCAGTATTTCAAACATGAGTTTTGGCGGATTGTGGATGTAGCCGGCATCAGCGGCATACGGAGAATTTCGCGGTATGGTCAGATTGACCATGCTGAATCCTCAGGAAGAAAACCCCTGCACCCAGTCCGCGGGTTCTGATCTTTAACGGCTGATCTGCTGTTGGATACATGGATTCAGCATAGACCTTTTTTCCGTTAATATCAGTTATTTCAACGTAAACCATGTGGGGCCATGGCCCGGGATATTTAAGGAAGAGATACTCCCCGGTAACCGGCACCGGGTAAAGTTCAGGACCCGGCTTTTCTTTGCCATGATCAACCCCCAGTGCGGTATGGCCCGCCAGGCAGATCCTGCCGGGGGAAACCGAATTGGATACCACTACCACACTGTCGTAGTAATGTGTTTTATTGGCCATGGGATGAAAAGTTACAACCAGGCTGATGCCGTAGCCGGGGTTGAGGCGGGTGATGCCTCCCGGGTAATTTGTGCCAAAACTGCTGAAATCGCTGTTTGTGACCGCTGAAATATCGAGTGGTACAGGCCCGACATTCATCAGGGTCCTTGTTGAATCGCGCTGCGTGTTCACCGGAACATAGCCGAAATCGATGTTTCCGGGAAGTATTCGCAGGCAGGCCCCGGACGGATCGGCATCCGCTGTGTTTCCGTAACACCCCATGTTGATGCGGCCGCCATTGGGAGCCGGTTCCAGGGAATAATCCATCTGGGGATCGCCGGCATCCATGCATTTCGACCAGCATAAAAAATGAAAATCGCCATGGTCCGGATCCCTGAATTCGGGGTTCACGGAGATGTTGCCGTTGATGCCGGTTTGATCGGGCACCCCGGAATAGGGGGTCTGGCAATCCCAGATGTTGTTGAAGGCAATGGTGGCCGTGTCGGCCCATATCTCAATTCCATTGTAGGCATGTGCCACCACATTATTCCGGATGTCGGGTTCATTTCCTCCCTGGATCCAGATGCCGCTGCCCCCGCTAACGGTGTTGTTGAATATTCTCAGGTTGGAGGCGCAGTCGGTGATGTTCATGGCCGAAGAAAACCCGTTGGGGGAGGTGAAAATATTGTGATGGATGAGCTGGGGAAGGCCATTGTCCGACAGTCCCCCGAAGATCGAACCCAGGATCCTGTTTTCCCTTACATGGGTTTCAACACCGGGCAGAACCATGTTCCAGAGATTGAAATAGATGGCATGAACATTTCCCGCCGGATCGTTGCCGTTGATGAGGTTTCGCTCAATGACGGGTCCTGAATTGTACACTTCGATTGCGTCATAAGAGCCGCCCATATCAAATCCTGCATAACAATGGATCTCATTGTCGCTGATGATTGCTGCAGAATAGTCCATGTAAACCCCGGTGGCTTTATTTCCCCGGATGAGGTTGTGCCTGATGCGGGGAGAGCTGTTTTTACAAACGACAGCCTTCCACAGGCAGTTGCTCACCGTGAACCCGATCAATTGTGCTCCGGGCCCTTCCCCGTTGATGAACTTAACCCCTTCGTTGAGATAGCTTCGGTTGATTTCGGTATTGTAGATGTGGGCCGAGTCGTGATCAAGAATAAACCGGGAAGTGACTACAATGTTTTTGCCCAGAAAGTTGACCTGCTCGGGGTAAAACCCGTCGCTTACCAGTACCGTGTCGCCTTGCACCGCTGCATTTACGGCTCCCTGAATAGTAGTATATTCAGCCGGAACAAGCCGGATGCGGGCTTGAATTTCCAGGGCGGATAAGAAAACGAGAAAAACGACCATCAGGAAGATGGAGAATCCGGTTGATCTCAGATTGAGCGGGTTCATATTGTTGGGTTTTAGGTGATAACATACCCGTAAAAGCACACAAATTAATGAATTTTTTCTTATTCTGATGTTCTTTTAATTCATTAATTTCACGGTTGCAAAATGCATCCCATGATCCGCCATCTTATATCCTGTTTGTTCTTCTGGCTGCTCACTGTATCTGCCGGCCATGCCCAGTCTGCCATGTTTACCCGGGTTGCCACTGCCGGCGGCCCCGGCACTGAAACCTCCAAAGCCATCGTGGCCGATCCCTCCGGAAATGTCTATATCACAGGCACCTATGATTCAACCTGCTATTTCGGAGGTGATTCCGTTGCCTTTTCCAGGGATGAAAATATGTTCCTTGCCAGGTACAATCCTGCGACGGGCTTCATTTGGGCTGTTGCCCCGAGAGCTACCTGGCGGGTACAGGGCGAGGCAATTGCCATTGACAACCATGGTTTTATTTATGTAACAGGGTATTTTATCGGGAGTGTCGATTTCGGCAATGGATTTTCATTTTCGGCACCCTATTTCAATACCTATGTTGCCAAATACAGCAGTTCGGGAACACTGGTATGGGCCAAACCTGTGCCGGGCGAAAACAACAATCCCCGCAGCATCGCCTGCGACAGGGAGGGGAATGTGTTTGTGGCCGGGCAGTTTGAAGGCGATCTTTCTTTTGATACCCTCAGCACCTCATCCAACCGTTCAGCCTGTTTTCTTTTAAAAATCGGCACAAATGGGGAAGGGGTGTGGGTAAGCCAGTCGGGAGGGACCGGTACCACAATTCCAAAATCAGTCAGCATTGACCCCTCCGGAAACATATATTTATCGGGATTTTTTATCAGCACCGTGACGTTCGGCTTCCAAAACCTGACCTCCGCAGGAAGCTATGATGTTTTTGTCTCAAAGGTTGATGTTTCGGGTAATTTCACCTGGACGATAAAGGCCGGTGGAACCGGGGATGACGAAGGGGCCTCAGTGATCTGCGGCAACGACGGATCCATCTTTATCAATGGCTTTTTCGAAAACATCGCCAATTTCGGACCGTATACGCTGAATACCGGTGCAGGAGCCTATTCTTCGGATATGTATGCGGCAAAGCTGGATGGGGACGGGACCTTTCTCTGGGCAAAATCACTCAATGTGTCGTGTGGCAGCAACAACCTGTTGTGCACCGATTCGGTGAACAACCTTTACCTCACCGGCACATTCTCAGGCATGGTGGAACTGGGTCCCTCTGTTTTGACGTGGTATGGATACGGAGATATCTATGTGGTAAAGATGGACAAGAACGGTGAAATCATATACGCCAAAGGGGCCGGCAGCAGCTATGTTGATGCCGGGTACGGGATTGCTATCCTTCCGTCGGGCGACCTGGCGGTAACCGGTGTCCGGTACGTGAACACGGTTTTCGACAGCATAACCGTTGCCGGGCCATCCAACGGAATTTTTATTGCCACCCTGCATCAGCAGGGTTCGATTGTAATTGATGAGATCAATTACCTGTCGTCAGACAGTCTCGATACCGGCGACTGGGTCGAGATCAGGAATACCGGGAGCCAAACGGCGGATCTGTCGGGTTGGAAATTAAGAGATGGCAATGACAACAACATTTTTACGGTCGACTCAATGACCACGCTGGGTCCCGGGCAATTCCTGGTATTTTGCCAGGATGTGAATAAATTCAGCAATATCAATCCCGGCGTTAGGAACTTCACCGGCCCGTTTAATTTTGAACTGGCATCCAACGGAGAAAAGGTAAGGCTGTATAACGGCAATGACCTTCTTATCGCCCAGGTTCGATACTATTCCACCGCCCCGTGGCCGGGCATTGCCGGGGGTAGCGGCCGGACGATTGAGTTGCGCAACACCCGGGATGAACTGTCGGACGGAAAAAACTGGTTTACCGGCTGTATGGGAGGTTCACCGGGAAGGAGGTACCAGGCTTGCGACAGTGTGGGGGTGGAAACACTTCAGCCCACGATCCATTCCCTGGTAATTTCTCCGGTACCGGCAGCCGATATATTAACCATCAGGTTTTATTCCCCTGAACCGGTGGCAACAGAATTTCAGGTGTTGGATATAACCGGCAGAATTGTGAAAAAAATCAAATTCAATGAGATCAGGCAGGGACGCAATTCCATTGAAATTTCGGTGCAGGACCTGCCTCCCGGCATTTATTTTCTGGCTGTCATGGCTGGCAGTAACCGGATAACCGGGAAGTTTGTTAAAACCGGGTAATAAATAACTCAAGTTTCGGGTGAAGCCCT
>CAZVNF010000159.1:2081-8392 GCA_964628215.1 uncultured Draconibacterium sp. | reverse complement strand
TCCCATGAATTTGCCAGTGTTGTCAAGGTTTGTGTTTCAACACTTTTGGTCGGGTCGTTGGGATCTTCTACTTTCACACGTACGGGAATCCCTGCATCGGGGGAATATACCCGTATGGTCATCGTGGTTGCGCCTGCAGAAAATGGAATAGCCGTTGCAAAACCGACTGTTCCGCCAATGGTGGTTCCGGCCCAGAGTTCTGCCGCAGCTCCCTTGATTACTTTACAAACCATATTGGTGGGAACCACCGGATCGGCAACAATACTGCTTGTGTTACCGCCAAAATCAACCAGGGCATAATTCACCGTGGGATTGTCGAATGTTACCGGCAGATCTACCGGGGTTTGCCCATGACCAATCACTGAAAAAAACATGCTGATAAGTGCAAACAGGAAAAGTTTTTTCATAATTAATTGTTTTGAGGTTAGGTTAAATACGACGGCTAATTTAGTTGTGTAACAGTCGATTAGAAAATATTGGTGTACATCAATACTTCAGCACAGCAAGCTGTTTAACTACATCATTAATACATCAGGGAAGAAAACACGTTTTCATAACGTGTTGTAAATAAGGCGGTCACCTCTATAGTTTGACCATTTTACATGACCTGAGGGTATTCTTACCATTCACCCGGATCAGATAGATACCATTGTTCAAAAATCGGACATCAATTTTTTCATTGTCAGAAACGGATTTCCTGCTTAAGACAAGTTTGCCGGTCAGATCGTAAATTGAAATGATTGTTTTATCGTGTATATTACTGATATTTAGCTCGTTTGAAACCGGATTTGGGAAGAAAACAAGAGGTGAAATCGTGGGATTGTCAATTCCGGCCGTATTACAGTTTTTACCCACCTGGTATGAACAATATTTTGTTACTGCCATGCCCCCGGCATAGGCAAACTTGCAGGCATAACTGAGGGTTGATCCAATGACTTGTCCGTTGAGGGTTGCCTAGAATATCTTTCCGGAAACATTCGTCATTTGCGATTCTGCAAATGGGCTTTCTTTCCACAAATAGGCAACCAGGCCTGGTTTATCGTTATCAGGCAATTCAAAGGTAACCGTAACAGAAGTTCCCACGGTTTCGAATGTAGCTACATACCCAAGTGAGAAGGTTCCTTGTGTTGCTGTTTTTGACGAATCACTGCAGGACATCAATGCGGCAACAGTAATGTTAACTGCCTGAGAATGCGTACCTGAATGAAAGCGTGAAATGCCTGCCTGGGAAACGTTCACCGTATATTCCAGCCATTCACCGGAAGCAATTGATTCAATGTACACACCTTCTGCGGCACTGTTTGAAGCATCTACAGATTCACCCGTTCTGAAATCGCCTGTATTTTTGGAGGTAACATCCATATACGCGATATTCTGACCTTTCCCTCCTTCGAAAACATCGTATTTGCCTGCTTCGATGGTTCCGGGAATGGCCCAGGCTGTTCCTTCATACAGTATCTGATTCCCAACCTGAACATCAGCACTATTTGTAACACTGAATTTTTCTGCATCGTATACTTTGGCGTAAAAACCATGCATTCCTGCCTGTAAGTTAGTTGCATTCCATTCAAAAGGTGCCGTTGATACGACTCCCATTGAAGTAGCTCCGTCCATGAATTCAACTCTGGTTGGATTTCCAGCTGATGTAACAACCTTCAATTTCACGCTTCCGTTAACAAATGCCTGCCTGAAAGAGGAGGTAATCACCCGACGGGAAGGCATTTCGTCCGGCTATATCCGTACCGGGGAATGTTTTGGTATAGCTGCCGCTTCCGACAGGAATAATCTGGGCAAAACCCAGGGATGTTGACAGCAAAATTGCCATCAACGACAGGCATACAATCTTGTTCACTATCGGGGAATTAATTTATTGGTTCACTCTTCTCGCATCCAGCTCCTGTTTCATCAATGTGGTGGTTTTGGTGTCGATCCTGTAAAAAATCATAAACAAGGCACACGACATGTAAAGGATTCCGGGGATGACAGATACCAGCAATTTTATTCCGGTGATGGCGGTATCATTCTGGATTAGATTTGGAACAAAACCGGAAGCGGCTAAAATCCAGCCTGCAATGGCTGCGCCGATTCCCCAGCCTGCTTTCTGTGCAAATACGGCTGCTGAAAAATACAACCCTGTTGAGCGGCGGCCTGTTTTCCATTCGCCATAATCGGCCGAATCGGCAATCATGGTCCATAACAGGGGAACTGCCGGCGCATAGGCCATTTTGGCAATTATGTTGAAAATATAAATGGTGGTAAGATCATTTACACCTGCAATATAGATGAGCATAAAGAACAACCCTGAGATCAGGGAACTGCTGATAAATACATTCTTATTGCCAAATCTTTTGGCCAGTGGTTTTGAAAGCGGCAAGGCAACAATCAGCGCAACGGTTCCAATTACATTGAAAAGCTGTACATTGTTCTCACGGCCGAGGTAATATTTGAAATAATAGGCAATGGCTGCATTTTGCATCGCAAACATGATGAATGAAATAATGCCTACCAATGCCAGTATGATCCAGGCTTTATTGTTGAACAGGTTTTTGATGTCCTCTTTCAGCGAATTTACCTGCTCTTTGGGTGGCTGAACCCGTTCCCGGGTGGTTTTGAATGTGATAAAGAAAAAAACCAGGCTTAATCCTGCAAACAGAAATACGGTATATTGAAATCCCCGGGCCTTGTCGCCACCGCCAAAAAATTCGGCTAATGTCAGTGCCAGGCCGGTTACAACAAACTGCCCTGTGAAACCGGCTATAAACCGGTAGGTGTTCAGGCCTGCGCGTTCGTACGTATCGTTCGTCATAACCGCTCCAAGTGCCGAATAGGGCAGGTTAATGGCTGCATAAGCAGTCATTAAAAGCACATAAGTGGCTCCTGCATACACAATCTTTCCTGCTGCCCCAAAGTTTGGGGTGGTAAATGTGAGAATAGCCAGAATTGAATAGGGAATGGCTCCGAATAGAATATACGGACGGAATTTCCCCCAGCGTGTATTGGTTCTGTCGGATACTATTCCGATTACCGGGTCGATGGCCATATCCCAGAAGCGGGCCACCAGCATGATGGTTCCTGCAGCAGCAGCTGAAATTCCATACACATCGGTATAAAAGAACAGGAGCCAGAATCCGACCATGTCCCACACAAAATGTGAAGCTGTATCGCCTAAACTATACCCGATTTTTTCTTTTACTGATAATTTCGCAGAGGTCATGGGATTAAATAACGATTGTTTGTATGGCCTGGGCGCTTATTTGCACTTCAACCGAACGGTCAGAAATGGAGAGTTTGATGTTTTTTGATTCTGCGTTCATGTTTAAAATTACTACGGCAATGGATCCGTCAGGGTTCTGCGCGGCCGTGATCATTAACGACGGGTCGGGGTTTTTAAACCCGATCCGTACCGCACCGGGACGGATAAATCTGCTAAAATGGGCCAGTGTATAATACAAAGGGGTAAAATAGACTTCGTTTTTTTCGGGGTCAACAATCACAGGGGCAATACACCAGTTTTTAAACCAGTTAGGGCCTCCCTGCCTGTCTAAAACCATGTTCCAGTCAACCCATCCATCTACCCAGTTATTCATGCAACCAATAATATCCCGGGCATAGCGATATACCGGAACATATTTGGGATGCAGCTTCTTCTGATCTGCCGGTGCCCAATCCCATCCCCAGTCGGTTGCCTCTTCCGACCAGTACCAATTGTCATCCTGCCAATGAGGTACTTCTGCATCGATACATGCTTCAGTTTGAATAAGATGTTTTCCGGGAGCCTTTTCATGCGTGAAATTCAATGATTCGGGAAACCAATCATATGTACTTGCATACCAGTGAATGGCAAAGCCGTCAAAATATTTTGAGGACGAATCATCTTTGTAGATCACTTTTGCCCAATTTTCCAAATCTTCGCCACGATTCTGGTCATAGGCCAGCACCTTTACCTGGTGCCCGTCGGCTTTCAGTTTGGGTCCGAGATGATCGTTTACGAAATCCACCATTTCTTCTGGCGAATAGATCATGCTTTCCCAATTGTTGCCGCACCCGAGGGGTTCGTTTTCAACGGTCACCCCCCAGATATCAATACCTTCCTTTTTATATTCGGTAAGATATTTTGAGAAAAACAAAGCCCAGCTGTCATAGTATTCGGGCAGTAATTTCCCTCCCCGCCAGTCGTTGTTGTCTTTCATCCACGGCGGGGCAGTCCACGGGGAAGCAATGATCTTAAAACCGTCTTTGGAATGTTTCATAGCGTCCCTGATCATCGGAATTATATCATCCCGGTCTTCGTCAACAGAAAAATGTTTTAATTCAATATCGCCTTTTACAGGGGCATAGGAATAATTTCCCAGCGAAAAATCGCACGAACTGATATGTGTCCGGGTTAAAGAGTACCTGGCACCTGCTTCTCCGAAATAGGCATCTAAAATCAAATCACGATTTTCCTTTGTTAATTTGTTTAACAAATAAGCAGATGCCTCTGTAAACGACCCGCCAAACCCGGTAATGGTTTGGAATTTGGTTTCCGGGAACAATTGAATGGAGATAACGCGGCCGCCGGAAGGAAATTCAGTAATTCTTTTGAGTTTATTCCCATTTGCGGATGTTTCGAACACTTCGACCGGCAAATTGTTTTGCGGCACCTTCCAGCTCATCATCACAGGCATTAGAAAAATGGCTAAGAAAAACATGAATTTCTTCATTGTTGCTTTATAAATTTGTTCTGGCAGTTAATTTACCTCCTTGTAAACTTTAACATAATCCACAAGCATTGTTTGGGGGAAAGGGGTTTGGCTTGAAGGGAAACCAACATAATTGCCACCCACGGCCACATTCAGAATGATGAAAAAAGGGTGATCAAAGACCCAGTCTCCTGTTACATCGTCTGGCGTTAGCTGCTGGTATAATGTATTGTCAACGAACAGGTCGATATAATCTTTTCCCCATTCAACCGCGAACAAATGGAAGTCTGTATCAAATCGGGCATTCTCAAAGGCAAAACTTTTTGAAATTGCTGCTCCTCCTGAATATCCGGGACCATGCAAAGTGCCAGCAATAATGTTAGGTTTTTGTCCCCGAAGTTCCAGGATGTCAATTTCTCCGCATTGGGGCCATCCAACCGTACCGATATTTGAGCCAAGTAACCAGAATGCGGGCCAGATGCCAGGTCCGTAAGGCGTTTGAATGCGCGCCTCAAAACGACCATACGCCTGGTCAAATAAACCTTGCGTTTTAATTCGGGCAGATGTAAACGCTGAACCGGAATAGAGTTCACTTTTGGCAGTAATTACTAAATTTCCGTTGCCATCGACAGATACATTGGTTGGTCTGCTTGTATAGTACTCCAATTCGGCATTTCCCCAACCGTCATTGTTCGGTCCCACTCCGATATCATAAGTCCATTTCGCAGAATCGGGCGATTCCCCTGCTGTACCGTTAAAGTCATCACTCCATACCAGTTGCCAGTTTCGTTGTTCAAGTTTTTGAGCATTGTCTTTTTTACAGCCGAACAGTGCAATAAGCAAGAATGAGTATATGACTGCTGAAACAATTATTTTACTATTTTTTTCCATGATTTTATTTTTTAAACATGACATAAAATGTACTGAAGTCTATTTGTGGAAAAAGATATTGTCAATATAAATATCTCCGTTCCCTACAAATTTAAACTGGATCACATCTGTTAAATCCACGGGTGAAAATGACGACAGGGGAATATCCACCCCGGCCCATCCTGTTGTAGGGACTGTTAATAAATATGATTTTTCAACCGGACCGGTGCTGATCAGAAAAACATTCAGTGAAATTGAATTCGCCGACCAGAAATCCAGGTGTAAAAAGCTCATGGCAGTAATATTCTGGCTGGTGCCTAATTGAATTCCCTGGTAATTTAATCCTTTGTATTTAAGGGTGTTATTTCCGGCAATCGGCACCTGTGAAACAATGGTAGCCTGTCCCCAATTGGGATTAAAATCGGTTCCGGCGAGGTTGGTATAAGCATCGCTGAATACCGAAAGAACGTTAGCGGCGCTAAATGTTGGAACCGGGGCTGCCGTAGTTGGTTCAGTGGGAGCGGTTCCACTATTAAAGAAATACACATTGTCGATATACACATTGGGTAATTCGCCGGAAAGAACCAATTGAGCTATATGCGATTTGTTCAATAATCCGGTAAAGCTTGACAAGGGAATATTCAGGCTGACCCAACTTTGAGTTGCCAAAGGAGGGCTGTTAATGGTAACTTCAGAACTGGAATCATCCCCCCCGCCAAACACACCGTCTGGTCCAAAATCAATCAACATAACTTTAAA
>CAZVNF010000159.1:0-1981 GCA_964628215.1 uncultured Draconibacterium sp. | reverse complement strand
TTGTCTTTTATAGAATCATTCCCGTTGAAAATTCCAAAATTTGCATGCGCAATGGTTCCCAATAATTCAAACTTAACTTCATCAATCCAGAAGGTATAGCCTTTCCCATCCTGCGGCGCTGCAGCGTAGAAAAACATGCCTGCCTCATTTTTCAGCACCGACGGGTCGGGGATGGGAATGTAAAATTGCATCCAGTTGGAGTTAAGGGCCAGATTTGTGAGCGTAACTTTATATTTTGATGCTCCCATGTCATTTCCAAAACCAACCTCGACAATAGTTGCCGGCTCAGATGCTTTTGCCCAAAAAGTAAGCACGTTGTATCCCGACAGATCACGGCCCGGATCTGCTCCGAAAACACCCCCTGCATACGAACCATTCGGGTCGCCGGCATTGGGAACTTCAAACTTCATGGAGGAGGTTCCTTTGTATTTTACGTTGTTATCAACACTAAAAGCGGTTACTTTCGAGGTTCCATATGCTGCATAATACAATCCCGTACTAAATCCATCAATGAAAACCTCAGCCGTTGTCGGATAGGTAGCCAATTCCAATGAATCAATTTTTCTTTCACAGCTAACTGCAAATAGAAGTATTGTTATCAGGGCAGTTAGTGAACAGGTATATTTTATGTTTTTCATGTGTGTGTGTTTTATAGATTAAAAGCCAAGACTAAAGCGAACATACGTTCTGATTTCCCATTCTTCCCCGTTTCCAAATCCTACTGCAGTTGGATCAGGCACCCATTCGCCAGCACTGTTTAATGTTCTGGTAGGGCAGTACCGTGGAGAATATTGGTCAAGTGATCGCCAGGTACAAGTCATCCCCACGCGTGTTTCAGGAAGTATAAACCATTTGCGCTTTATCACAGAGTATGACAAATCGGCCATTAACTGAAGCGGGTAGGTTAAGTTAAAGTCGCGATGATAATCGTACGGGCCCCAGTCATTCACTTTAACCGCCGAAATAAGCTTTACTTTTTTATAAATGAACCTTATATCACCACCCAAACGATGAATTAACCGTATGTCACTTCCATTTGCCTGGGCATTGCCCCCATAGAGGTTCACAATTAATCCAAGGCTGGGATTTAATTTTGATACTATACGCGAACTCACTTCCCATAAATCATGTGCGGGGGGGGCACCGGGGAAGGCGAAAATTGTACGGCCGTTTGCCATAATGCCTATTGCAGCATCCTGGGTGGTGGTAAGGTGACGATAAACAAAATCGGCACTTATGGCAAACGGTGCATCTTCAATCTCATCACTGTCCCACGCCCACATCCAGGTAGCCGGGGTTGGGTCATAGGTAAGTAAGAGTTCACCAGCCATGGTTTCCCTGTTTTGCCTGACTGAAAAAGGGTCTTCAAGTATGTTTCTTGGCCTTCCGGGAGCGGGTACCGTGTTTGAAATCGGTCCGACAATCGGTTTTTGCCATAAGAAATTCGGAGCTATCTGAAAATCACCTATCCCAACGGTGAAACCGGTTAAAAAGTTATACTGGTTTCCGCTTCCACTGTCTTTGAGCCGCCATCCGGTAAATGTTCTTGTATAATCCGCCCCGCCATAGGCTACTAACCCCATAACGGCTCCCTGTGCATACCAGTTGACCGGACCGGCGGACAAAGTTATTTTAGCTTTTCCTCCCCAGGCATCTTTTGAAGTTATTTTGTCCTGGTATACCGTGTAACTTCCTTCTTCGCCATCCACAATCTGAAAGGTGTCGCCAATTCTTGGCTGACCTGACCACAAAACACCCAGGTCGATCCCTAATTTCCCTGCTTTTGTTTTTACATCAAGTGATGCTCTGCGTGTACGCGGGGTAGGTATCGCGTAGGAGCTTTGCGCCGAAGTATTCTGGGCTATATCGTCATGATAAATTCCGGTTATATCAAAGATGCTTAGTTTTCGGGTGTATTTTACCAATACTGCCGGATTACCACCCCACCAAAGCTGAGGGCCAAAGGCAACTTTTAAGCCAT
>CAZVNF010000158.1:0-8502 GCA_964628215.1 uncultured Draconibacterium sp. | reverse complement strand
ATTCTGATGGATATCGGCAGTGACCACTCCGGCTTTTTTGATAGAACAATCAAAATAGCCTTTCCGCGTGGCAGAGGAGGCGATGCAGAAAGTACATTCGCCGGATCCCAGCAGGGAAAATTCCACAAACTGGCCGGGTAAATAGCTGAATTTTTCCATCATTCCCTCCTCCCTGAATTTCAGGCGGTAGGTGCGAACATCGGGTGTTTCCTGGATGACTTTGTCAACCTTGCAAATCATCGGGACTAAAAGCTGTTCCATAATATAAATAACGAAATGGTGAATATCATTTGCATTGCTTTCATTGTATGCATTGTTTTCATTGCATGCATTGCTTTCATTGCATGCATTGCTTTCATTCCATAATTTAGGAGGATGACACCTGGTTAACAACTTCAAAGATGCTGATGTTTACCGGGCAGGCGATGGTACATTTGCCGCACCCCACGCACAGGTTTTCACCAAAGCGTTCCTTGTAATAGACAAACTTGTGCATGGCGCGCTGCCTCCATCGCCGGTATTTGACCGGACGCGGATTGTGGCCTCCTGCCATCAGGGTAAAATAACCATTGTTACAGGAGTCATAACTCTTGTAACGCACTCCGGTATCTTTTACTTTTTCATCCGATATTTTGAAGCAGTGGCACGTCGGGCATACAAAAGCGCATGTGTTGCAACTCACGCAGTTACCCGACACATTTTCGAATTCCGGGGTGTCGAAAATCTTTGACAGTTTTGCATTCACCTCTTCATAATTCATCTTCAGGCGGAAGGAAGCAGCAAAAGCATCATATTGTTTTTTCAGGTCGGGTGCGGCAGCTTCTTCTGCCACGGATGACATGTGGCGTGTGACCTCGCTGTTGAGAAGTCCGGAGCCTTTTGCAGTTCTGGCTTTAATATAGATTTTCCCGTCGGCTCCATTCACAACCAGCACATCCAGGGCATCCAGGTTTTCAACATCATAGTCGAGTGAGGTGCAAAAACAATGGGTATCGGCCTTGTCGCAGCGGGTGGAAATGATCACCGTATTCTGGCGGCGATTCTGGTAATCGGTGTCGATGTAATCCCAGTTGTACACTTTATCGAGCACCTGCAGTGCACGGCTATCGCAATGTTTGGCACCCAGGATAACCCGTTTGGAAGCCAGGGGATCTTCGTCCACTTCCGAAACATCGGTTCCGGCGCTGGTGGTTACAAACTTCATCACTTTCGCCGAACGCGGGAAAAACAAAGGCTTGATGCTCTGTGTTTTCGCAATGGGCGAATCAGGGTCGCATTCCAACAGCCGGGTTACCCGCTTAAAATCAAATTTGCCGAATTTCTCAACCGGGGCATAGGTTTCATGACCGGCCATGATGGCCTCATAGAATTTGTGCAAGCCGGCTTTATCGGTAACAAATGTTTCCACGCTCATAAGTTTTGATTCGGATTACATGATAAAATCATCAGGATCTTTCAGACTGTATTTGTAAAAAGCGCCACGGTCATCGGGAATTACCCCTGCAAGGTGCTCCTGGAAGTTCTCATAGATCACACTTTCATTCTGTTTATGCAGCAAATGTAACGGGAGGTGGCTCGGACAGGCCTTTTCGCAGTTGCGGCAATCGACACAGCGACCGGCAAGGTGAAGCGACCAGGTCATCAGGGCATGGAAAGCCGCGGAGGTGGTATTGGCACCGTTGTATAGAGTGGCAGTTTCCTGATCGATGCAACATTTTGCACAATAACACAACGGGCACGAATGGCGGCAGGCATTGCAACGGATACAGTTTTCGAAAACCTCTTCGAAGAAGGCAGCGCGCTCGGTAAGTGGTTTTTCTGCCAGTGCCGCAATATCGGCATTGAGGGTATAGGACTTCATCCCTGCAGGGCTGCCAAGCAATTCATCGCTCACCACCGCATCGGGAACCATGCACTCCATGCAGTTCTGCATCTTCTGCCCGGCATCGTCCACTACACCTTCACAGCATACACCCACAACATAGAGATTTTCCCGTTTCACCTGGTTTTCAGTGAACATCAGGTTCAGTGACCGGCTGTCGCATCCTTTTACCACAATTCCTACACGCTTTCTGCGGGTATGATCGGTTTTTAGGTAATTCACAAGGTTGAAAACCGATTTGCCGGTAAACACCAGTTTGGGAACATCCTGCGGATCGGTAATCAGCACCGGCACCTGGTTGTCATCGAACCCGTTCATCCGGTAACCAACAAACACGTCGATCTTTCCTTCGGCAAACAACTTCGCAGCGATGTCCTGGATTTGTTTCGTGTAGTTCATTTCTTTTCGAAATTTTCTTTTTTATACAAATGGAGCGGCCCCAGTTTCTTAATGTCTTCGGTTACCTTGTTCACCACCTTGGCAAACTTTGGTCCTTCGGCAGCAGAAACCCAGGAAAACTGGATTCTGTTTTCGTGAAAACCAACGAAATTCAGCAGTTTTTTAGTTACCAGGAACCGGCGGCGGGCGTAATAATTCCCGGTGATGTAGTGACAATCGCCCGGGTGACAGCCCGAAACCAGCACACCATCTGCGGTGGTTTGCAGCGATTTGATCAGAAACCATGGATCAACACGCGAGGAACAGGGTACGCGAATGATGCGGATATTGGGTGGATACTGGATACGGGAAGTTCCTGTAAGGTCTGACCCGGCATAGGAACACCAGTTGCATAAAATACCCATGATCACCGGTTCCCAGTTGGGAGGGGCAACCAATTCTGGTTTTTCGATGCTTACAAGTTGATCTTTTACTTCTGTTTCCATTAGATTGAAACTATCTCGTTAATGATTTGAGGATCGGTAAAACCGGCCAGGTTGATGGCCATGCTGCGGCAGATGGCCACACAGGAACCACATCCCTGGCACACACCTTCGTTGATCTTTGCCACGGTGCGAAGGTCTTTTGACCCATGGCCTACAGGCACATCATCAGTGACAATGGCGCCATAGGGGCAAACTTTCACACAGTTCTGGCAACCCGAGCAATACTCGTTGTTAATGGTGGAAACCATGGGATCTTTTTTCATGGTATCCCCGGCAAAAAGCCCGCAAACCTTTGCCGCACAGGCAGAAGCCTGCGACACAGTTTCGGGGATGTCCTTGGGTGCCTGGGTACATCCTGCCAGGAAAATCCCCGCTTTGGCTGTTTCAACCGGGCGAAGTTTGGGATGTGCTTCCGACATGTAGCCATATTTATCATAAGAGATACCCAGCAAACGGGCAAGTTCCGGATTGTCCTTCGGGGCACTCACTGCAGTAGCAAGAACAACAAGGTCGGCTTCCACTTCAACAACCTGGCCAATCTGGGCATCTTCGCCCCTGACCATCAGTTTGTCGCCCTTCTTGTAAATCTTTGAAACACGGCCACGGAGGTATGTTGTGCCCGTGTCAACCTGGGCCTTCTTTACAAATTCTTCATAGCCTTTGCCGGCCGCACGGATATCCATGTAAAACACATAGGCATGGGAGTCGTGTACTTTATGGTGCAGCAGAATGGTATGCTTCGTGGTGTACATACAGCATATCTTCGAACAGTATTCGATGCCTTTAGCCTCATCGCGCGAACCAACACATTTGATGAAAACAACATTCTTAGGCACTTTGCCATCAGATGGCCTTAAAGGAACACCATTGGTAGGTCCGTTGGCGGAAACCATGCGTTCAAATTCCAGCGAGGTGATGATATCTTTGAACCGGCCAACTCCATATTCTTCATAGGGTGCGGGATCCCACATATCGTACCCGGTAGCAACAACTACTGCGCCTATTTCGCGTTCAATGATCTCATCCTGCATTTGATAGTCAATCGCTCCCGGGAGGCAAACCTTGGCACAAATACCACATTTCCCTTTCAAAAGCATGGTACAATGTTCGGCATCAATGACCGGTTTGTTGGGGACTGCCTGCGGGAATGGCGTATAGATCGCTTTCCGTTTATCGATACCCATGTTGTACTCATTCGGAACCTTTACCGGGCATTTCTGCCAGCAGGCGCCACAACCGGTGCAGGTTTTGAAATTCACATAGGATGCTTTCTTTCTGATCCGGACCTTGTAATTGCCAACAAATCCCTGCAATTCAATAACCTCAGAGTAAGGGATGAGCTCAATGTAGGGATGGGAGGCTACATCCACCATTTTAGGTGTGAGAATGCATTGTGCACAGTCGAGCGTAGGGAAGGTCTCGTCAAGCTGGGCCATCTTGCCTCCGATAGATGGGCTCCTTTCAACAAGGACCACCGGGATACGTGCATCGGCAATGTCAAGCGCAGCCTGGATACCGGCAATTCCGCCTCCGATAACGAGGGCGCGTTTGGTAACAGGTACCGAAATTTCATGCAGCTGTTCGTTGGCAATGGACTTGGCAACTGCCATCCGGCAAAGGTCCATGGCTTTATCGGTGGCTGCCTTTTTATCTTTCTGATGCACCCATGATGAATGTTCGCGGATGTTGGCCACTTCCAGCAGGTATGGGTTCATTCCGGCATCTGACAGTGCCTTGCGGAAAGTTTTTTCATGCATGCGCGGCGAACAGGCCGCCACTACGATCGAGGTGAGTTTGTGCTGCACAATAGCCTCACGGATCATCCCCTGCCCCGGATCGGAGCACATATACTTATATTCTGTGGCGAACTTGACTTCCTTGATGCGTTTAACCTCCTCAACAACCTGGGGAACATCCACATAGTCGGCAATGTTGGCGCCGCAAAAACAAACGAAAACTCCTACTCTTGCCATTATTTATCCTCGCTTTCTGCTTCAACAGCTTTTATGGTTTTTTTTACTTTCTCAGCCACAGGTTCAATTTTCCCTATGTTAGCCAGGGCGCCTTCAACCGGAACGATATGCTTGGGAAATTTAAGCTGATCAATCGGGTAGCCGAAAGCAAGCGCCATGAGCTGGGTGAAATAAAAAATGGGGATGTCGTACTTAATACCCTGTAACTTTTCAATATCGGGCTGCCGCATATCAAGATTTGACTGGCATAGCGGGCAGGCAACCACAATAGCATGGGCCCCGCTCTCTTTGGCCATTGCCAGGATCTGGCCACTCAGATTTTCAACCACCTCGGTGTTGGAGATGGAAAAGGAGGCGCCGCAACATTCAGTTTTGTAATCAAATTCTGTGGCGGTGGCACCCAGTGCTTCACAGATCTGATCCATGGAAACAGGATACTCCGGTGAGTCAAATTTGGTAATGTTTTTGGGCCGGGTAAGCAAACAACCATAGTAGCAGGCAACCTTCAACCCTGTGAGAGGTTTTGTCACCTTGCTTTTAATAATTTCCAGCCCGATATCTTCATAGGCATATTGAAGCATCGACTTCACATCCACGGTTCCCTGATAAGTACCCTCTTCTACCACGGTAGTATTGATTCTTTTGGCAAGTTCCGGATTCTCGTCCATATGCACTTTGGTCACTTTCATGCGCTGGTAGCAGGATGCACAGGCAATGCCCATGGTAGTGTTTTCAAGCTTTTCGGCAAGTACCAGGTTGCGCATCGGGAGAGCATAGGCCAGGTTCTCAGTCATCACGTGTGCGGAAGTGGCACCACAGCAGTTCCAGTCAGGAATGTCTTCCAGTTGCACATCCAGCGTTTTGAGCACCAGTTTGAGGGTACTGTCAAATTCTTCACTGGTACCATGTGCAGAACAACCCGGGAAATAGGTTAATTTCTTCATTATCGGTCAGGTTATTTATTCTTTTCCAGTTTTTCGGCTATAGCAAACATGCGCTTGATGGCTTTGGCGCTCTTAAGCGGCTTGACACCCAGTGGTATTTTGCCTTTAAGCAGGGCTTTGGGGGCCAGGTGCATATCTTTGAAAAGGTTTCGGGTACGGATGTTGAACTCGGCCATCATGCGGAGTTCATAATTGCGGCCATACCGTTTGATCATATCGAGGAAAATCTCATGAAATTTGCGGATCTCTTTCACCTTTTTCGAATCGTTCACATAGTTTTCATCGATGGCAAGGTGGCGAACTGCTTCCATTACAGCAGGGATGTCAATTTCGCGGGGGCAGCGGCCCGAACAGGCGGAACAGGTAAGACAAAACCAGTGCGAATTGGCCATGTAACACTCATTTCTCAGGCCGAGCTTAATCAACTGCATGATCTCACGGGGAGGGAAATCCATGTATTGCGAAACCGGGCAGGTACTCACGCACTTGCCGCATTGATAACATTCAAGCACATTGGCGCCGCTTTTTACATTGACGTCCTCCAGAAAGGTATTTTTCCCCTGAGTTCCAAGTGTTATCATAGTATAAATTGTATTGTTAATACTTTAACAGCACAAAGTTAATAAAAGATTCTTTTGGAAATATTCTAAATTATAGCCTGATGCATTGCGGGAAGATAATTGGCGCTTTTGGGAATTGGAAACGTGACGCGTGACACGTGACGCGTGACGAGATTTATTTGCAGATATTCTTTGTATATTTGTCAAAGTTAATCCAAAAATCATGGACACTCTGAATTTAGACCTCAGCAAACGTTATTCCTACGCCGATTATGTTACCTGGATGGATGATGTAAGGCGTGAATTATTCGATGGGTTCATCAAACTGATGACCCCGGCACCATCGAGAAAGCATCAACGGATTTCCATAAAACTAACAAGAATAATCGATGTTTTTCTGGATAATAAAACCTGTGAAGTTTATCATGCCCCATCCGATGTCAGGTTTCCAAAAAACAAAGATTCAAAAAGCGATAAGCAGGTTTATACTGTTCTTCAACCTGATTTATATATTGTTTGTGACCTTTCCAAGTTAGATGACCGGGGCTGTCTTGGAGCACCGGATATGATCATCGAAATTGTTTCTGCACAAAATTCAAAACGGGATATTAAAGATAAATTTGACATTTACCAGGAACACGGTGTCCGCGAATACTGGATTGTAAACCCCAACGACGAAAATGTGACTGTTTTTGTGTTGGATGATCACAGCAAATTCAAGTTTGCAGGCATGTATGCCGGCGACGATAAAATTCCGGTAAACATTTTCAACGGCGATCTTAAAATTGACCTTACCGAAGTTTTTCTGCCTTAACCCACTTCCAGGCGCCAAAACCAACCAACATTGCCAATGTAATGGCCAGCCCGCCATCGATGGGGGCGCCGCCGCCCGGTGCTTTATTCGAATTGGTTCCTTTCTCTTCTGGTGGCGGAGGAGGAGCCTGGGCTTTGCCTATGTGGCAAATTGCCATGAACCCGAGTAAAATCAAAACAAACAGGAGTGGGCTGAATACTTTTTTCATAGTATGTGATTTAATAACTGTTATTTTAATCAATAAACACCTTCTCTGAAAATACCCGATCCCCTGCTATTACCTTAACCAGATAATATCCCGCGCATCCGTTGAGGTTAATTTTAGTCATTGTATTTTCGCATAGAGATTGGCGCATCACCGACTGCCCGGTCATGTTATAAACGATCACTTCACCTTTCAGCATTGCGCTTGAATTGTTGGAAATGAAAATCGAATTACCTGACACATAAATGGCGACAGGGTGGGTGTTTCCTTTGTCATACACACTGAATGTACCACCAAAATGCAGGAGGAAACGAGCTTCATCATCACTTTGGGCAGCGGAAAAAGTATAAGTCGGATTTTGCATAAGGTTTTGGAATTTTTCCAGTTTCAAATCTTCAAGCGTAATGGCGGTGGATGAAGTAAACGACTCAAGTTGACTTGCCGCAAGCGTATAAACACCATCAGCGCCGGCTTTAAAACTCATGGGTACGGTAACGGCCCCTGGTACTCCCCTGAAATCAATAGAATATTTTCCATCTTGCTTTGCAGTGTAAAGGCTGGGTGCAGCTTCATAAAAACTGAACATTTTTTCAGCGCCGCCATTGGCGGTTGGATGACCAAACTCAATTACAATTTCATCTGACCAGGTATTTGCATCACCAGAAACTTTCATTCGCAGCATGTTTGCCAGGCCTTCGTCCGATTTCCAAAATGGCTGCGTACTGTGTGCCCTCACCTCATCGGTCATGCCGAGTGTTCCGGCCGAGGCTGCCTGAACCATAAATCCCTGACTAACAGGAATGTATCGTGTTCCTCCATTGATCCCGCTTGTTCCTGCACTGTTGAAGGAACAATAATTGCCGGCTGCACCGTTCCATATCCACATATTATATCCGCCGCCGCTTTCAGCCAGCGAGGTTCTTGTCCATCCGCTTGCTGCCTTCCAGTCGATAGCCGACGGGTAAGGGTTTCCCATCAGGTTGAAAGCTGCAAAGGGTGATGTACCGCTTTTTGTAAAAGGGCAGGTTACGTTGCCGGAGTTCAGGTTTCCTGAGAATTGTTTGGTCAGACCGGTTCCGGCGTATTCAACCAGGTACCCTTTGCCGGCTGCAAAATTATTGTCCCCGTTGGCCGTATTCCAGGTGGGGGCAACTGTGGTGTTTTTAAAATTCACCCATTCGCCGGTTGGTTCATACCATGCAAAAAAGTCATATTCGGCCGGGGGGTCGGCAGTAAAACC
>CAZVNF010000157.1:3296-8530 GCA_964628215.1 uncultured Draconibacterium sp. | reverse complement strand
GCATCGTATGCCTGTATAATCCCGTTCAGGCTTACATCACCCATGATGGGAACCCCTGCGCCGGTAGTTTTAAAAGGCAGGTAGTTCACCGCGGTGGTGATCAATTCCTGGGTACTGGTCCCGTTTCCCTGGGTGTTTGTCTGAATCGGCCCCAGGTTGCTTCCCCACCAGCAATTCGTGGCATTGATCACAAACGACTTGTTCACATTATTTATCGCCCAGTAATGGTTATTGTCAAAATCACAATAATTAAACACCGGGTTTGATGCAGCCGTTGCATATACCCCGTAATAATTGTTTGTAATGGTACTGTAGGTTACCTGCGGACTGGCGCTGGTCGTATAAACTCCCTGATAACTGTATCTCAAAATACAATTTTTCATCCGGCATAACGGGTCAAGCGACTGATCGTTAAACGCAATGTACGACCAGTTGTTGAGGGCTGGAGAGGTAAATGAAGAATCCGAGTTGGAATCGCCGCCATAAAAATCATCTTTGATGCTGGTGAATACAATGTTGCTGTCGGCCCTGAATCCGCCTTCAGCAATAAAACCTTTATTGACACTGATGTCGCCCCCGGAATTGAATTTACATACAACTCCCGGATTAATGGTTAAAGTGGCACCGGTACCAACAATATAGGAGCCAAAGAGATAGGCAATGTTGTTTACTCCTCCGAATGACCGCTTTGCAAGTGCCACATCCTGGGTGAGTGTTTCATCCCTGACTTTTATGACTTTGTAGGTTGATCCTGAAATGGTGTTGTTTGTTATGGATGCCGGGAAAGATACAAGGGATAATTGCATCGGATAATACCGTAGATTTTGAAAGCTGCAGTTGTCCAGTTTTGGTTGTGAGACTCCGTTCAGGTCAGCCCCGTAATGCAGGTAAACGAAATTTACATGATCGATGTTCGGAGATGCACTGGTCATAACGATACCAACATTGCCATATCTCAGGTTTGCATACTGAACGATACTTGAATCATTGGATACATCGTTGAATGTAAGCCAGGTTCCTCCCCAGGATGTAGCAGATGGCGTTGTTGCAGAACCGTCCTGGTTCATATCCGGCGGGTTTCCGATCAGGTCGTCCCGATAATCGGTAAATTTAACTCTGCCGGCGGCTGTTCCAAGGATGTTCAATCGCCCGTTTACCGTAAATCCATTGGCCCCGCCCGACTTAAAAACGATACCCGGCGGAATGGTGATGGTGGTTCCCGAGTTGACGGTGCAGGTGCCTTCCATATAATAGGTGATGTTGGTGTAGCCTCCAAAATCCCTGACAGGAACAGTTGCGCTTTGCGAATAAGTTTCCGGACGCACCGTCAATGCCATCCGGCCTACATTGAGAGAGGAGCAGTTGGTAAAAGTCGGATTCGAGAACATACTTAACCTGACAGGCGAGTTGGTTATGTTGTTGAACTGGCAGTTCCTGATGTCGGGATAGGATGAACCGAAGATATCAATACCGCAATTTGAGATTTGCTGAACTACGCATTGGTCAACAACTGCATGCGCATTGTCAAAATAGATTCCCTGATATGGGTAGGAAATTTCGCAATAGATCAGACTGTCGCCTGTGTGGTCGGAAAAGCTGATTCCGCCGCCATTGGAATAGCCCCAGTCGCCCCGGGTTGGAACAGTTGCATTGCCATCGTTGTTTGAATCACCACCTTTAGAGTCATCGGCATAGGAAGTGAAATATATCTTATTGCCGGGAAGGCCCTTTGCAATGAGATGACCAAGAACATTGATTCCATTGTAAGCACTGCTGAATTTTATTACAACGCCCGGCTGAATGATCAGTTTGGCATTGGTGGTAATGGAAAGGTTTGTGACGATATAAGCGATGTTGGTGATTCCCGCTACGTTCCGGGTAGCGAGGGTTGCATTGGAAGAAAGGGTTCCTTCGATGATTCTGATGGCCTTGCTGCCGTTGGCGGAGAAACTGATGTTGGTGAGGACCGGATTGGCAAGCAGCGACATGGCAATGGGATCGAGCCGGCAATTCTGGATCACCAGGTTGTCTACAGCTGGTGTCGAATTTCCGTTGCAATAGATGCCGTAATAGTAACAATCTGTGATAGTTGAATAATTGATCTGACCTCCGGCATTTTCAAATGTGATTCCGCCTTCACCGGTATTACCCCCATATTTGAGCGTGGTGTAATTTATTTTACAATAGGCGTCATTGCTGGTTGACCTGAATTTTATGGTTCCCCAGTTGCCTTCCGAAGGTGCCGTGGCATTGCCATCACCGTTGGTGTCGAACGGGTTGCCTTCATTGTCATCCTGTAAACTGGTGAATACTACTTTTTGGAGGGCAATGCCGTCTGTTTTAAATCCTCCATCCACGTATATGTTGCAGCCGTTTACTTTGATAATCACACCCGGATCAACATTTACATTGGTGCCACTCAAAATGGTCATGTTGGCCAGCAGCACATAGGTAATGTTGGTATAGCCGGCCACATTTCTCTTTTTAATCGTTCCGTTCTGGCATACGGTTCCTCCCAGAAGTCCGATCGCTCTCCATGTTACATTGGTAAAAGTATTGCCTGTAAAAGTAGGATCGGAAGAACCGGAAATGCAGAATGGTGCATAGGTGATGTTGATCATGCTGTTGTTGGAGATAACCGGATTGGAAACCCGGTAACAGGAGATACCGAAGTTGAGATCTTTGAATTCGCAGTTGGAGATGGTCGGACTGGCATCAATCATGCCAACACCGGCGTCATTCAAATATTCACCCGTACTGCATGTCGAGAAATAGTAGTTCCAGGTAGTGGCATATTTGATACGGCAGTAGTTCAGGGTGCCGGTACTTCCGGGAGTAAAAATAATGCCACCCCAGTCGCCGATAGCCGGAGAGGTGATTGTTCCGTCTTTATTGCAGTCGCCGGGATTCCCGTAATTGTCATCCTTCGATGAAGTGAAAGTGATCATGCTGTCGGCAGTTGCAATGCAATTCAGGGTTCCGTCTACAATAAACCTGTGCGCATAGGAGTATGATTTGATCGTAATACCTTTATTGATGGTAAGTGACATGCCTGCCGGAATGGTGATCTGGCTCAGCATCATGTAGGTAATGTTCTGAACAGTGGTCACCGAACGTTTGATAACGGTGGCATTGGCCGTCAAAGTCCCGCCGATCAAACCAATGGCATCGTAGGTATTATCAGAAAACGACAACACGTTGTTGGGCATGTTTGGGTTGGCTTCAAACGACATGGCGATGGGCGTGAACTCACTCGAACCGATGGTGTTGTTCGAAAATACAGGGTTTGAGGCAAACTGCATATACACACCGTAGTAATTGTTCGAAAGATCGCACAGATCGATGGTCGGGCTGGCGTTGAACATCGAGATGCCACCGATATTGCCGGATCCGGCATACCGCAATTTACAGCGACGCATCAGGCAGGTTGCATCATTGCTGGAGGCATTGAACCTGACCCCAACCCAATTGCTTTGGGCAGCTGCTGTGATTGTACCATCATTGTTGGTATCGCCACCCCAGTTGTCATCATAAATTGAGGTGAGAAAAATATTTTCGCCCGGGTTGGCATTGGCAACCAACGTGCCATTTACCTCAAGAGAATAGCCGATCTGGAATTTTAAAATATTTGTAGAGGAAATGACCATTCTTGCACCCGAATTTATCGTCATGCCTGAAGGGAAGTAGTAGGGAATGTTAATGGCTGGCAGCGTAAGTGTATCGGAAAAACTGGAAAAGCCCATATTCGCTGCTGTATGCAAATTTCCCGAAAAGGTATTTGTTCCATGTACGGTAAGATCTGCAGAGGCTGCATACCAGATTGGCCATTTGCAATTGGTCACAGTCACATTGGTGATGTCGACTTTCGAATTACTCTGCAGGTATATCCCATAAAAGGTGTTTTCCATCAATACCCCCGATAAGGTAACAAGAGAGTTTGCCTGGGCATAAATACCCACTCCGTTGGCAGATGCTGTTGCACTAGTGGTATTTATACTTCCGCCATACATGTTTAGTCTGCCATTCGACGATATCTCGGCCCCGTCATTGAGGAAATTCTGTAAACTGGTATTCGTTAAAGATGCCTTGCCATTGTATACATAAAATTGGCTTGCATACTGCATCTGGCATGAATTCATGGTTACCCTCCCCGAATCTGCGAGGGTTGCGGAGCCAACTTGTATATATCCCCAGTTACCCGGTGCAGGAATTGCCGCGCTGGAAGTGAAATTGGTACTTGTGGCGTCCAGTCTCCCATATACATACAGGTACTGGTTTGCACCAATTTTAACAGTATTTCCAGCCTGTACAGTCATCCAGGAGCCATGTTGCATTGTAAGTGTGGATGGCAGATTGTATGGAAGGCTGACCGTGGGCAGAACAAGCGTATCAGTAAGGTTGGTAAAGGCAAGATTGATCAGGGAGTTGGTATTCCCTGTGAGCGTATTGACTCCATGAAGGGATAGATCTGCTGACGCCTGGTAATATATCGGCCATGTGCAATTGGTGATCATGGTATTGGTGACATCGAATACCGAGTTTAACCGCATGAACAACCCGTATTGAAAATGCTGGATGGTAACCCCTGATATGGTATCCATCGATTTGCTGTATCCTCCGATGCCATATCCGGATGCTGCTGCAGTCGCGCTATTGGTGTTGATGCTTCCGCCCGTCATCTTAAACCTGCAGTTTGCCTGCACATCCACACCGTTGCTGTTGAAATTGAGCAAATCGGTGTTTGTCAGGCTGGCTTTGCCTCGGTAAACATTAAAAGATGAAGCGTATAAAACCTGGCAGCCATTCATAATAACCGATCCCACGTCGGTAACAAGGGTTCCTCCCGTTTGGATATACGACCAGATTCCCGGGGTAGGAGCGACATTATTAGAGGTGAATGTCGCTCCGGTGGCATCCAGGGTGCCATAGACCAGCATGTACTGGGTGTCGTTGAATTTAACTGTCACACCTGATTGCACGGTCAGTGTAACACCATTGTTGATGGTAATGAAAGAGGTGACAATATACGGGCTTCCAGCCAGATTCCAGGTTGTATTGGCGGAAATCACACCAGCTACATTGGTGGCCATGACTGTTTGCAAAGTGCAGATCATTAAAAAGGCCAAAAGGGTAAATACTTTTTTCATTGGGTTGTTTTTAGTTAATGCGTTAAAACCTTTTGAATACAGGATTGCGCTAATTTAAATCAGATTAATTCTAAACAAAGATACGGC
>CAZVNF010000157.1:0-3196 GCA_964628215.1 uncultured Draconibacterium sp. | reverse complement strand
TTGAATACAGGATTGCGCTAATTTAAATCAGATTAATTCTAAACAAAGATACGGCCGTTTTAAACAGAAAACGATTCATTTAACATTTTTTAACAAATGCAATGCCTTGACCTGTGTCAGATCGTTTATCATTTTGTCTTTCTTTCTTTGCGTCTCTTCAAGGCTAAACGGGTAAACGGGTAAACGATTAAACGGGTAAACGGGTAAACAAGTAAATCTGTTTACCCGTCCATCCGTTTACCTGCTCACCTGCTCACCTGCTCACCTGCTCACCTGTTTACCTGTTCACCTGTTCACCGGTTTACCTGTCCACCTGTCCACCTGTCCACCTGTTCACCGGTTTACCTGTCCACCCGTCCCCTCGTCCCCTTGTTAATTCTTTGTTAAATTCCCCCCAAAAAACATCCCCCAAACCGCATAATTTTCTTAATTTTAGCCTCTCAATTTATTATAGGTGCCATCGCCAACCACAATATTTTGGCTTAATATATATCGAATATGAAAATTCTTAGAACGATCTTCCGGATTCTTGTCGGACTTGTTTTTGTTTACTCCGGGTTTGTGAAAGGCATTGACCCCCTTGGAACCGTATACCGGATGGAGGATTATTTTAATGTCTTTAACCTTCCCGCTTTTATCCCATTCAGCCTTTATCTCACGGTGTTTCTGTGTGTAATCGAATTTTCACTGGGAGTTAGTCTTCTGTTCAATCTCTGGATACGGAAAACTGTGTGGGTGCTTGTCCCCATGATGATGTTCTTTACGATCCTGACTTTTTTTGATGCAGTGTATAATCTGGTTCCCGATTGCGGCTGTTTTGGCGATGCACTGAAAATTACCAATCTGCAAACATTTCTTAAAAATGTGGTGCTGATGGGCTTGGTCCTGCCCATTTTTGCCTGGCGAAAGAAATACAGGAGTTTGCTCTCTTCCAGGGGCGATTTTTCTGTACTGATGGTTGTCGCTATTGCCTTTGTTGCCATGTCGGTACATTGTTACCGTCATTTGCCTTTGATTGATTTTATGGCCTGGAAAGTGGGAAACCGGGTGAATAAGACAGAAACCCTGCCGGTTACATTTTATGTGACCTATAAAAACAAGAAAACAGGAGAGGAAAAGGAATATGTTTCTCCTAACTACCCTTGGAATGATTCCATATGGCTGGCCGACTGGATCTTTACCAGCCAGAGGGTGGTGGATCCGAATAAAAACCAGGGGATAGCATTGCGTGTGGAGGACCAGCATGGTGCCGATTTCACCTCCAGCGTACTCGACAATCCCGATTACCAGTTCATCCTGGTTGCCTATGATTTGAATAAGGCAGACCGGGAGGGCTTCCGTCAAATACTGCCGCTGTTTAAGAAGGCCATGCTCGATGGATATTCATTCATCTGTTTGACCAACTCACTTCCCGGAGAGATTAAAAAATTCAGGATGGACAATGGAACCGCTTTCGATTACTATAATTCCGATGATGTGGTGCTGAAAACCATGGTTCGCTCCAACCCGGGCCTGATCCTGATGAAAGATGGCATTGTGCTTGCAAAGTGGGGGTACAGGGACTTCCCTTTTTATGAGGAAGTGAAAGAAAAGTTTTTTAAAGGAAATACACAGATGAACAATGAACAATGAAGAATGAGGAATGAACAATAAACAAATAGCATTTCCCCTATGTTTCATTTCATCCTCAAAAAATTCTGGTACGGCATCCTGGTTCTTTTTGGGGTGATCGTAGTGGTATTTTTCCTGTTCAATGTGCTTCCCGGTGATCCGGCACGCATGATGCTGGGACAGCGTGCGGACAGTGCCTCAGTTGTAGCCATCAACAAGGATCTTGGGAGGGATAAACCACTGACCATGCAGTTTCTGAACTACCTCAACGACCTCTCTCCGGTTTCGCTGCATAATACAAACGACCCGGCGAATTTTTGGTTTCTCGATCCGGCCAAATATGGAAACACGCTGAAGGTAGTGTCAATTGGCAATTCATCGTTGGTTTTGAAAGAGCCCTACCTTCGGCGGTCATACCAGTCGAAGCGCAATGTTTCGGACATATTAGCCGAGGGTTTCGTCAATACCATCATCCTCGCCCTGGTCGCCATGACTTTTGCCATTGTGATCGGAATAGCCGTCGGGATTGTCTGTGCCATTTACAAAAATAGTTTTGTTGACCGTTTCGCCCTTATTTTTTCTGTGCTTGGCATGTCGTTGCCCTCTTTCTTTGTAGCTATACTGAATGCCTGGATTTTTGCTTTTGTCCTGGTGAGGTTTACCGGATTGAATATGTCGGGGAGCCTTTACGGGGTGGATGATTTCGGACGTGGCTCTTACCTGGAGCTGAAAAACCTGGTTCTTCCCGCCATCACACTCGGTATCAGGCCATTGGCAATCATTGTGGAATTAACGCGGAATTCCCTGCTGGAAGTGATGACCCAGGATTATATCCGTACTGCGCGTGCCAAGGGCTTAAGTAAACCGAGAGTCATCCTTAAACATGCGCTGAAAAATGCGCTGAATCCTGTGGTAACAGCTGTTTCCGGATGGCTGGCATCTCTCCTCGCCGGTGCGGTGTTCGTAGAGTTTGTTTTCGACTGGAAAGGCATCGGTGTGGTAATCGTGAACGCCCTGGATAAATACGACTTTCCTGTGGTGATGGGTGCCGTATTGTTTATATCTATCATTCTGATTATGATCAATTTTTTTGTGGATATCATTTACGGGCTGCTTGATCCGAGGATACGGTTGCAGTGAGGCTGGGGATGAGTGGACGGGTGGACGGGTGGACGGGTGGACGGGTGGACGGGTGGACGAGTGGACTTCTTCTCTGTGGTTCTTTGTGTCTTCTCTGTGTAACTCAGTGTAATTTTGTTTCATAGAAGAATCACAGAGAAACTGCACAGAGCCACGGAGAGAATTTTAATGAATAATTCAGGTTAAATTGTCAATTTCAGGAGAAATGAATGTCTGTTACGAACAATGAAAAGCAGATTTTATCCGTTATAGATTCAGAATATATGGCAAATTTATCCATCCAGCATTTCAAAAATCAGGCATGCCAAAATTATCTCACAATCTCACTTCAGCCTTTCCACCTGTCCACCCGTCCACCCGTCCACTCGTCCACCTGTCCACCCGTCCACTCGTCCACCCGTCCACTCTTTAACCACCATAACTAAATAACATTCCCCCAAATACA
>CAZVNF010000156.1:0-8639 GCA_964628215.1 uncultured Draconibacterium sp. | reverse complement strand
TAGCAATAAATTCTTGATTTTGATTGCTTTCCATGTTTTTTTAAACTAAGGTTAATTTAAATTAGTAAATTCGTCCCTGTTTCTGGTTGTAAAACAACTTCCAGATATAACCATTTATTTGAACTTATGTTCACAAGTTATCATAATTTTGTAAACTATGCCAAGACCTAAAAGAAAACGTATTGTTAACCATCCACCCAAGATGGAGGGATTCAAGCCTTTTGGAGTTCCGATCACTGATCTTGAGCCGGTCATCCTTTTTTTTGAAGAATATGAGGCGATTCGTTTGTTGGATTATATGGGCATGACCCAGTTACAGGCAGCACAGGAAATGGCTGTTTCGCGTCCAACCCTGACAAGGATTTATGAAAAAGCACGCCGTACAATTGCCGAGGCTTTTGTTGATGGCAAAGCCATATTTATCGGGGGTGGAGATTATCACACGGACGAATTCTGGTATCGTTGTGAAACCTGCCATAAACTTCTGATAAACTCAAAACAGATGCAATCCTGCTCCTTTTGCAATTCAGATAATATCCGTAAACTATCCAATAAACCTGATGTTGTTGAACACCAAAAGCATGAAGAGGAACCCGGATTTTGTATCTGCCTGCATTGCAACACCAAAATTCCCCATCAACCGGGTGTTCCGTGCAGGGAGAATTCATGTCCGCAATGTGGAAAAAAAATGATCCGCGAAAATAGTTATCATCACCAACTCTATCTCAAACAGAGCGGATTATCCGGTAAAGATTAATGGGGGTGTGAATCACATCCTGCATGTTGCTCACCGCCAATGTTTCCTGCAAGCATGAGTGTAACTCCTTCGCTTGCCAGAATTGCTCCAATACCCGATTTACATCCACATCCTTCATCAGCTTTGATAACTGAACGATTCACTATCTGGTTGTCAGGGTTGATGGTAAATACTGCATAATTTTCAGAGTGTCCAAAATGTTCATTATAACAACACCCCCTTTACTGCCTGATAAAATCTTATACAATATTTAGCAAATTTCATAACAGTTAAGGGTTTTAGCGGGTATACCTTTGCTTTGGATTTATTAATTGAATATTTCATGCGATTTAAAAGCGTATTAATAAGTTTCTTCCTTGTGTGTTTCTCCTGTATTGAGGAAAATCATTTGTATGCTGCCACTTCTTCGGGCGACAGTACCCTGTCAAAAAGAAAACACTCGTTGATTGTCTCCGTTGATTTTATGTCAAATGCTTTTTATTCGGGCAGGAATTACGGGATACAACAAATAGGGTTGAACCCATCCATAATTTATAATCATAAATCCGGATTGGCTTTCAGTGTGTACAGTTATGGAATGGGAAAAACCCCGGGCCTTATTACCCTGACAGACCTGGGAGTATCATTCAAACTGCGTTTACATCCTAAACTAACAATTACCCCGGGCTACGATTACCTGTATAACAGGCTGGAAAGTAATAAGGTACTTTTCAATGCGCTCAACCTTGGAATCGGGTTAAACCTCAAAATATTCTCAATAGGTAATTACCTGGGGTTTAGTTTTGGCGGGGGTATGTCAAGCTGGTACGAGGAGTTGTCATTGTCTAAATATATCAACGTGTTTTACAAAGAAAAAGCATCTTTGGCCATCTCCCCGACAATTGTGGGTATTATGGGAACAAAATTTTCGCAGACCTTGATATATGATGGTGAAATTGACACGACTACCTCAATAAATTCCTATGACTTTCTGCCTCTTTGCATAGGCCTTCAACTTCCGGTCATACTTACATTTCATTCGTTTTCACTGACAGTTTCTCCTCATTATGATATTCCGCTGAATATTATCAGGCCCACGGAATTGAGTATACCAGGTAATCCATTTTACGTTACCTGTAAAATCAGCTACACGCTAAGTTTTAAAAATAAAAAGCACTGAAATGGCAAAAAAGAAAATCGTGGTTGTAATTGGTACCAGACCTGATACAATTAAAATGGCTCCCATTATACTTGAACTGAAAAAGCATGAAGATTGCTTTGACGTGGTAACCATAGCAACGGCGCAGCACAGGCAAATGCTCGATCAGGTGTTGGAGGTTTTTAAAATCACGCCTTCCTTTGACCTGGATATCATGGCTCCCAGGCAAACACTGGCAGGTATTACAGCAAAGATTATCGCAGGACTGGATGAAATTTTTATTTCAGAAAAACCGGATATGGTGTTGGTTCAGGGTGACACGACCACTACCTGTATTGGCAGTCTTGCTGCATTTTACAATAAAATTCCGGTAGGGCATATTGAAGCCGGTTTAAGAACGAGCGACAAAGCAAATCCTTTCCCGGAAGAAATCAACAGGCGAATCACCGGTTGTATCACCGATTTACATTTTGCCCCCACTCAAACGGCGAAAATGGCCCTCCTTAAGGAAAATGTTGATCCTAAGACAATTTTTGTCACGGGCAATACAGTTATCGACGCACTTGACTACACGGTGAATAACCATCACAGCTTTTCGGAACCTCTCCTGAACACCATTGTAAACCGGGGAGGGAAGATCGTACTGGTTACCATGCACCGACGTGAAAACTGGGGTCAACCCATGACCGGGGCCTGTAATGCAATAAAACGCCTGGCAATTAAATACCCGTTGCTGGATTTCATCTTTCCTGTTCATTTAAATCCGATCGTTCGGGATGTTGTGTTCCCGATACTGAATGATGTACCCAATGTAACCCTGGTCGAACCCGTTGACTACCTTGATTTTGTGAATCTTATGTCAAAATCTTACCTTATCCTTACAGATTCAGGCGGTGTACAGGAAGAGGGGCCGAGGTTCGGGATACCCGTTCTGGTGCTTCGTTCTGTAACAGAAAGGCCGGATGCCGTTGATTACGGAACTGCAAAACTGGTGGGACTTGATGAAGAGAAAATATTCAACACAGCGGTTCAGCTCATTGATCATAAAATAGAATATGAACGAATGGCCAATGCAATTAATCCTTATGGGGATGGGTTATCGGCTCAAAGAACCATTAAAATTCTAAAGAATTTTTTTGGCTTTGCCGATGAACCAGTAGAAGAGTTCATCCCTCAATGACCACTTACTTTACCCGGATTACTTAATAAAAACATCTTATGAAAAGGATTGTTATTGTTCATTTCGCATTTTTACTGTTCAGCTCAGTTTTAGTAGCTCAGAATTACCCGTTGAAAAAGGTCCTTATAATTTCAGAAAACAAGACTGACCTCCAAAGTGAGGCAAGCGGTGTTACAAGGGATCTGGCACAACTGCTTGGGCACTTCAACACGCAGATTACCTTTGAGAGTATAAACTCATACAAGTCAGCTGAGATAGACCAGTATAATGTGCTTTTCTATGTGGGTCTTTCACCGGAAAATCATCCGACCGGAGTTCTTATCCGGGATATTTTAAGCTCTTCCATCCCGGTTGTTTGGCTTAACACTGGCATGTCAGAATTTCTTAAACCTGTTGAAAACCAGCAAAAGTACGGGTTTAATATTGTCGGATATCTCGCGAATTCAGAGTTTGATTCCGTTAAATCAAGTACTTATTCCTACACAAAGGGCAGAAGTGAGATAAATCTCATTCAAATAAATAAAACAAAGGAAGTCAAGACTCTGGCCGTTGCATTTTCATCAATAACGAATAAACAAACCCCATACATGTTAAGATCGGGGAACCTGTGGTATATTGCCGATATCCCATTCCTGGGCGCAAAGGTCACTGACCGTTACCTTCTTTTTGCCGACAAGTTGCATGATATTCTTAATGAGCTTCATCCTGAATCACATACGGCGATTCTCAGAATTGAAGATGTTACCCCGCTTTATGACCCTTTGAAGCTTAAAGAGGTGGCTGATTTCCTTTCCGGCCGGCGAATACCTTTCCTGGTAGCTGTCATCCCCATCTATGTCAATCCTCAGAAAAATGAACAGGTAAACCTCTCTGACCGGCCTGAAGTGGTTTCTGCCCTGGAATACATGGTTGCGCATGGAGGCTCTATCGTAATGCATGGCGCTACGCATCAGCATACGGGTGTTTCAGCCAACGATGCGGAATTTTGGGATGCTGCCGTTTCATTGCCACTCCGTGATGAGAACCCTGACGAATATGCAAAAAAGATCGAATCAGGGTTAAATGAATTTGTGAAATGCGGACTTTATCCTATTGCCTGGGAAACACCTCATTATATGGGGTCTACAACGTTTTTTAAAGTGATTTCAAAGTATTTCAGTACCTCTGTTGAACAGCGTATGTCGATTGACAATTTTGATTATGGACAATATTTTCCCTACGTGATCAGGAAGGATTTATACGGACAGACAATATTTCCGGAAAACCTTGGATATGTGCCTCTTAAACCCGATATACAGGATTCAAGGGCTGCTGTGGAAAAACTGATAAACAATGCAAGGGCGATATATCAGGTTCGGGATGGTATAGCGGGATGTTTCTTTCACCCATTTCTTGACATCGAATTATTGAAGACATTGGTGGATGGCATCTCTGCCCAGGGGTATTCGTTCTTAAATCTGCGGAAAGAAAACAACTGGGTGAAAACCCGTGATTTTGTGATTTTAACCGGTTCACAAACCTATACCATGAATCCGGGCGATTCCTATCTCTTTGAGCAGTTTACCGACCAGAGCAACAATGTAGTCAGGAAGAGTTATTCAAAAAACAGAATCAACGTTGACATTACAAAAAAGATCGATCTCCGGTCCGGCGAACTATACTTTGCACAGGCGGTGGATTACAAAGTAAAAGAGGTTTCAATCAAAGATAAGATAATCAACAATTCAAAATCAGTATATCGCTCCTGGTTTGAGAATACTGACTGGCAACCGGCACGGATAAAGATAGTTTGGAATCCGAATGCTGTCGGAGCGGCCTGGTTTGACCAATCCTCATTTATATCAGTCTTCCGGAATCTGAATATGTTGGTGGATACTTTGTTTCTGAATAAAGACATAAATCTCACCGGTTGTAATCTTTTGGTCGTTCCCTTTTCAAGTGCCGACCTTTTGTCGAAGGAAACTAAAACCCAGGTTCGCAAATATGTAGAAGACGGTGGAAATCTTGTCTCAGATTGCAAAAATGGCCTGATCAGTGAATTCGGTATAACGTTTTCCGACTCCAAAGTGAATTTGCATTACATCCGGGATAAGTATTTTCCAAAGGAATCTATTACCTGGCAAAAGAACCAATTGGTTAATGTCATGGATTATAATACTGACGATGAAATTTTTTGTGAAGATGCTGCAAGCGGTTTACCGGTAGCAATCGGAAGAGATTTTAAGGAAGGCAAGATCATTTACCTCAATTCAGCCTTTGATCCGCTTACATCCCAAGGATACAGCTATTACCCCTTTTTCATGGAATATGTTCAACGATATCTCAATTTACGACCGATTATAAAGAATCAGAACCTTGAGTTTTATTTTGATCCCGGGTTCAGAAATAATTCCAATTTAGAAGAATTAGTGAAACAATGGGTGAAACAAGGAATTCGAAGAATACACGTTGCCGGATGGCATCAGTATCAAAACTATACATATGATTATGCAAGTCTGATAAAACTGGCTCACTCCAATGGAATACTTGTTTACGCATGGCTGGAACCTCCCCAGGTCAGCAAGAAATTCTGGGACAATCACCCGGAGTGGAGAGAGAAAAATTACCTGGGGCAGGATATCCATAAAGACGAAGAACTGAAGGCATCGTGGAGATACCCGGTGGCGCTGACAGATAAAAATTGCTACAATGCTGCCATGGCTGAATATCTTGGCATGCTTAAAAAATTCGACTTTGATGGAGTTAATATCGCTGAACTGTGTTTTGATGCCGGGTCGGGTTTAAATGACCCACACTTGTTTACACCCATGCATCCCTCAGCAGTTGATCAGTTCCAGCGCATTTATGGATATAATTTGAAAGAAATCTTCAATCCGGCCTCTTTGTTTTATTGGAAGTCAAACCCAAAGGTCAAGGAACAGGTCATGGCATTCAGGGTGAATAAAATAACGGAATTGCATCGTGCATTTCTTTCAGAAATAAGCAGTTTTGCTAAAACAAGGGGCGATTTCGATATTGTGGTTACATTTTACGATACCTATCTTTCCCCGGAACTGATTGAGTACTCCGGTGTGAATTCTGATAAAATAATTGAACTCCGGAAGAACTATAAATTCCACCTTCAACCGGAAGACCCTTTGAACAAATGGTCGACTGATCCTGATCGCTACATTGAAATGGGAAAAATCTATGCCGGAAAACTGGATGATCCTTCAGACCTGATGCTGGACCTGAATATTTTTAAGTTCAGGGACAAAGATCAGGTCACTCCATTTCCAACCTTAATCCAGACCGGACTGGAAAGCTATCAGTTGATTAAAGCTGCATCTGTTTGGGCTGAGCGGGTTTCCATCTACAGCGAATCAAGCTGTAACTCGCAGGACATTCCGTATTTTTCATATGCCAGTTCCGGCATGGTTCAATATAAATATCTGGAGGATGGTTTCCAGGTTTCATCCCCAAGATCATTTGTTCTGCAGTTGCCGAAATCCATTAAAGTCATCCATATCGATGGAACGGATGCATTTGGTCACCGGGATAATCACTTTTTGATTCCGGCCGGAGATCACAGGATTGTAACTGACCTGAACGAAATACCGGGTTTTTCGCATTACTCCGTTCATCCCCAGCTGCTTTCTTTTTCAGGGAACCTGCTGAAAGTCGAGTGTTTTCTGCAAACAATTGTGTTCAAATACGAAAGTGGGGAGAGAGCAATTGCTTCCCTCAATTACATGCCGGTGTTGATCAGGGTGGACAACAATATCTATCCTGTAAAAATTTTGAAGGGAGACGACTGTTTTACAATCATGCTGCCATCGGGGAAACACCATGTTGAAATTATAACTGGCGGCAAATACAGTTATGGGATCAACATGGCGAGCATATGGTCAATGAGTGCTATTTCAATTTATGGCATGTTGGCTTCAATGCTGCTGTTTTCCTTTTTTATCGCCTTGAAATTTATCAGGAAACGCTACAATTCATAGTGTTCTTTAAACCTTCAACAATACCCCAATAACATGTTCGTATTTGAAACTATTTTCCTGGTCTCCGTTATCCTCATTTGGTTTATGATCGGGTATCAATTTGTTTTCAGTCTTTTCGGATATATTAATTTCATCCGGTCAATGAAGGAAAAGCAAAAGGTGGATCAGATGCACTTTGAATTGCCCACCTGTACTATCCTGATACCAGCCCATAACGAGGCAATAGTAATCGGGAATACCATTGAGGCCATGTTAAATCTTGAATACCCTGAAGGTAAGCTGAAGATAATGGTCATCAATGATGGTTCAAAAGACCAGACCAGGGAGATTATTGAAAGTTATGCAATGAAAGACAGCCGGGTTGTTTTGTTTAACATTCCGGAAGGCATGGGGGGAAAGGGGAAATCCCGGGCATTGAACCTGGGGATCCAGCAGGTGGATTCTGAAGTCATTGCCGTATATGATGCTGATAACACTCCTGACCCGAAGGCATTGTACTACCTCGTGGCCTCCCTGGTCTCTGATAAAGAACTTGGTGGCGTGATCGGTAAATTCCGTACCGTAAATAAAAACAGGAATCTTCTGACCCGTTTTATCAATATTGAGACATTGAGCTTCCAGTCTATGCTGCAGGCGGGACGCTGGCAATTGCATAAGATCGCCACACTGCCGGGAACAAATTTCGTCATGTGGAAGTGGCTGATCGATGAGTTGAACGGATGGGATGAAGAAGCGCTGACAGAGGATGCGGAATTGAGCATACGTATCTATGAACTGGGGTATAAGATCAAGTTTCTTCCGTACGCGATTACTTGGGAGCAGGAGCCGGAAAAGTGGGGTGTCTGGATAAAACAAAGAGTTCGTTGGGTCAGGGGCAACAATTATGTTCTGGCGAAATTCCTGAAAGAAATTCCAAATTTCAAGAATAAACGGCTGCGTTTTGATCTTCTTTACACCCTGGCGGTATATTATATTTTTTTTGTAGCAGTTGTCATTTCCGATATACTGTTCATCTTAAGTCTGTTCAATGTCGTCCACATTTCATTACCGGGGCCGTACACTGCTGTATGGATCACCGCCATCGGACTGTTTATGGTGGAAATCATGCTTGCAATTTCTTTTGATAATGAGGACAACTGGAAAAATTTCGGTCTGGTCCTTATCATGTATTTTACCTATTGTCAGCTTTGGATTTGGGTCATGCTGAAGGCGTTCTACCTGGAGAATATTAAGAAAGCAGCCCACGTCTGGGATAAAACCGTCAGGTTTGAAGTCCACCCTGATAACCAGGTTGTTCATAAAAGGTGTGAATAATGTAAACAATTCCAAAAGTTATGTAAATTCGAGTGGTAGGTACTTCTGTTTGACTATTCAACCTGAGCGTTCACGCCTGAACAAACGGGTGAGCGGAAAAGACCCATACTGATGCCTGCTGAAATTTTCTCCGGTAATCAATTTGCCTCTTCGACGGCGCTGGTAACTTTCGTTTATGAGGGAAAGTCATGATGATTTTTCCGCCAAAATTTTGTTAATAACTCTCTCAATGCTGCTGCTTTGCTGCTGCTTTGCTGCTGCTTT
>CAZVNF010000155.1:0-9046 GCA_964628215.1 uncultured Draconibacterium sp. | reverse complement strand
AGCCTTTGCATCAGCGTTTTCACCATCTGTTCTTTCCACGGTGCAAATGTGCCAAGCAGGATTTGTTTTCTGGCTTCTTTCATCATCCAGATATAAAAACCGAGGTTGTGCATGGTGGCGATCATGGCCCCCAGTATCTCCTTTGACATAAATAAGTGCCGCAGAAATGCTTTGTTATATTGTATGTCGGCGAATACTTCACCACCGGCTTCGAGTGGTGAAAAATCACTTTTCCATTTTTCATTTTTTATATTGATGATCCCGTTCCGGGTAAAGAGCATTCCGTTGCGCCCATTGCGGGTTGGCATCACACAGTCGAACATGTCGATGCCAAGGGCGATGCTTTCGAGAATATTTGCCGGGGTTCCTACACCCATCAGGTACCGTGGCTTATCTTTTGGCAGGATATCGCACACCAGTGCGGTCATTTCATACATCATTTCAGCAGGTTCACCTACCGACAAGCCGCCAATGGCGTTTCCGTCAGCTCCCTGGTCAGCAATGAACCTGGCCGACTCAACCCGAAGTTCCGGGATTACACTGCCCTGTACAATGGGGAAGAGGCTTTGGGTATAACCGTGAGGACATTCTGTGTTGGCGAAATGTGTCATGCAGCGCGATAGCCAGAAATGTGTACGTTTCATTGACTTTCGGGCATAGGCTTCATCACAGGGATACGGGGTGCACTCGTCAAACGCCATGATGATATCGGCGCCAAGCTGACGTTGTACGTCCACTGCCTTTTCCGGGGTGAAAACATGCTTCGAACCATCGATATGAGATTGAAAAATGACCCCGTCATCAGTGAATTTGCGTATGTCGCCCAGGGAATATATCTGGTATCCCCCGCTGTCGGTAAGGATGGGTTTACTCCAACCGTTGAATTTATGAAGGCCCCCGGCGGCAGCCACAATATCTGCACCCGGCCTGAGATACAGATGATACGTGTTTGAAAGCATGATTTGTGCCTTGATCTCTTCGCGCAAATCTTTGATATGTAATGCTTTAATTGTTCCGGCAGTGCCAACCGGCATGAAAAATGGAGATTCTATGGTACCGTGATCCGTTGTAAGCAAACCGGCACGGGCAGAGGTGGCGGCATCATGATGTGAAAGTTCGAATTTCAATTGGCAGGTTTTGTGAAAATTGCCACAAAGGTAAGGGTTCTTCTTTTCAACCACACGTTCATTTTATTCACAATCCCGGTTTTTATAAAAGGAGAATTTATAACTTTGTCACAAAATAACTTGATTTTGCTTAATGATTGATATCCTGTTAAATAGAGAATTCATTCCACTTGTTTTGTTAGGCTTATTTGTATTTGTCTTTCTATTGCAACAGGTTTTTTACTGGGTTGTTTTCTGGAGACTTGCCCGTTACAGGCATTCTGAACAAAAGGTGGCCGATAAAGGAGTATCCGTTGTCATCTGCGCCCATAATGAGTATCACCACCTGAAGGACACACTGCCGGTAATTCTTGAACAGGATTATTCAAAGTATGAGGTATTGGTGGTAAACCACTCTTCCGATGATGATACGCAATACCTGCTCACCCGTTTGGAGGAAAAGTACCCGCATCTTTCCAACATATATATCAGGGAGGACCTCAATTTTTTCTCAGGAAAAAAATTCCCCCTTTCGATCGGGATTAAATCAGCAAAATATGACCTGGTGCTTTTAACAGATGCCGATTGTAAACCGGCATCCAAAGACTGGATCAGGCACATGCAATCTGCATTTACGCCAAAAACCGAAGTGGTGCTGGGATACGGCCCGTATAACCGTGAAGAAGGCCTGCTCAATAAGCTTATCAGGTTTGATACAGCTCATATTGCCATTCAGTACCTTTCGTATGCACTGGCCGGTATTCCCTATATGGGTGTTGGAAGGAATTTATCTTACCTGAAACAGGTTTTTTATAAAAACCAGGGTTTCATCTCCCATTACCGCATTCGCTCCGGCGATGACGACCTCTTTATCAACCGTGTGGCAACCCGGTCTAATACAGCCATTACAGTACATCCCGACAGCTATACTTTTTCTGACCCGAAGCAAACCTTTGGCAATTGGATTACTCAAAAAAAACGACACCTTGCAACCAGCCATCTCTATAAATTCCGGCACAAACTGCTCCTTGGAGTATATTCGTTCAGCCAGGTGGCTTTTTATGTGCTTTTTGTTCTGATGCTGTCGCTTAACTGGTCGGTAATTCCGGTAGCCGGGATTTTCCTGCTCCGCACAATCGTGCATTATGTTGTATTTGCCCGGTGCCTGCGCCAGTTAAATGAAAAGGACCTGGTACCTTTTTTGCCCTTTTATGAAATATTCATACTCCTGTTTAACGGAGGCGTATTTGTTTCCAATATCATTCGAAAACCTACCCGATGGAAATAACGTCTCATTTAACAGAAAAGGCACAGCAGGATTATCTCCTGGTTCTAAGGGCCCGCGATCATGGGGATCAGCATGCCTATGCTGAATTACTAAATAAATACCGTGATACACTCTATTTCATGATGCTGAAAATGACCAGCAATACTACTGATGCAGAAGATCTTACGATTGAAGCATTTGGCCGGGCATTTAAAAACATCCACCAGTATACACCCGACTTTGCCTTCAGCACATGGCTTTTTAAAATCGGGGCCAACAACTGCATCGATTTTTTACGGAAAAATAACCGGATTCATTTTACGGATAATTTTTTTGATGAGGATGGAGAATCTATAAATGCTTCGTCTAATATCCCATTCACCGGCCTTGATCCCGAAGAGAAAATAATTGAGAAGCAGAAGATCCAACTGATGCATGAGGTTGTGGAGAGGCTTAAACCCCATTACCGCCTGATGATAGAGTTAAGGTACTTTAAGGAATGGTCGTATGAAGAGATTGCTGTTGAATTGAATCTTCCTTTGGGAACAGTGAAAGCGCAGCTTTTCCGGGCCAGGGAATTTCTTTTTCAGATACTCAAGTCGATAGAGGAACGGATATGAGATTTACCAAATAACCAAGTACCCGAGTGATAAAGTGACAAAGTGACAAGGTGACAAAGTAACAAAGTGACAAAGTGACAAAGTAACCACGTAAATCAACACTTTTTGTATGGAAACAACCGATTTTAAAAATACCATCCTTCAAGGCATTCCTGACGAATTACCAGCATTGCCTTCCTTTGATCCTTCAGTAAACCATGCGCCGGTGCGTAAGGATATCCTCACAGCAGATGAAAAGCAACTTGCCCTGAGAAATGCCCTGAGGTATTTTGACCCGAAACATCATGTTGTATTAGCCCCTGAATTTGCAGAGGAACTGAGGAAGTACGGCCGTATCTACATGTATCGTTTCCGACCGGCGTACCCGTTGCATGCCCGCAATATTTATGATTACCCTCATCGTTCGTTGCAGGCTGCATCGATCATGCTGATGATACAAAATAACCTTGATCCGGCTGTGGCGCAACATCCGCACGAACTGATCACATACGGCGGCAATGGCGCGGTTTTCCAGAACTGGGCGCAGTACCTGCTTACCATGCAGTACCTTGCCACCATGACCGATGAGCAAACCCTGGCCATGTATTCAGGCCATCCGATGGGATTGTTCCCGTCGCACAAAGATGCTCCCCGTGTGGTGGTAACCAACGGGATGATGATCCCGAACTATTCAAAACCGGATGACTGGGAACGATTCAATGCCCTGGGTGTTACACAATACGGCCAGATGACAGCCGGTTCCTACATGTATATCGGCCCCCAGGGAATTGTGCATGGTACCACGATAACCATTTTGAATGCTGCACGTAAAGTTTCAGCCGACAGCATTGGCGGAACTGTATTTGTTACCTCCGGACTTGGCGGCATGTCGGGTGCGCAGGCAAAAGCAGCCGTAATTGCCGGAGCAATTGCAGTGGTGGCTGAAATCAACCCGCTGGTAGTTAAAAAGAGGCATGAGCAGGGCTGGGTGGATGAAGTTTACACCGACCTGGGTGAACTGGTGCGCCGGATGATGCAGGCGGTATGCAACAGGGAGCCTGTTTCGCTTGCTTACCAGGGCAATATTGTTGATTTATGGGAGTATTTTGCCGATCACAGGTTGCAGATTGAACTGGGATCTGATCAAACGTCCCTGCACAATCCCTGGTCGGGTGGGTATTACCCGGCGGGACTTACCTTTGAGGAGTCGAATGCCCTGATGGTAAAGGACCCGGAGAAATTCAGGCTGGCAGTGCAGGAATCGTTGCGTCGCCAGGTGGTTGCCATCAATTCCATGGCAGAGAATGGCATGTATTTCTGGGATTATGGCAATGCCTTCCTGCTGGAAGCGTCGCGTGCCGGTGCGAACGTGATGAAAGCAGACGGCTCTTTCCTCTATCCGTCCTATGTTCAGGATATCATGGGCCCCCTGTTTTTTGATTATGGGTTTGGTCCGTTCCGCTGGGTTTGTACATCCGGAAAGCCGGAAGACCTTGCAAAATCTGATATGATTGCAGCGAATGTGCTGGAAGAGATTGCCGCCCGTTCTCCAAAAGAAACGGAACTGCAGATGCGTGATAATATACATTGGATCCGTGAAGCAGGGAAAAACAAGCTGGTTGTGGGCTCACAGGCCCGCATTCTTTATGCCGATTGTGAAGGCCGGACAAAGATTGCCGCTGCATTCAACGAGGCCATTCAGAGCGGGCACATTTCCGCTCCGATTGTCCTGGGGCGTGATCATCACGATGTTTCAGGAACCGATTCCCCCTACAGGGAAACCTCTAATATTTATGATGGTTCAGGTTTTACGGCAGATATGGCCATCCAGAACGTAATTGGTGACGGATTCAGAGGGGCAACCTGGGTTTCTATTCACAATGGAGGGGGTGTTGGCTGGGGCGAAGTGATCAATGGAGGATTTGGCATGTTGCTTGATGGAACCGCCGATTCTTCCCGCCGCCTGCGTATGATGCTTCATTGGGATGTGAACAACGGTATTGCACGCCGGGCATGGGCCCGCAATGAAGAGGCCATTTTTGCCATCAAACGGGCAATGCAGGATGAACCTGGTTTGCGGGTAACCTTACCCAACCTGGTCGACGACACGCTGATCAGCGGACTATAATAATTTTTCTTAGAAATTCTTTGTCGAAAGCACCTGGAGTTGAACATCGGTTGAATCAACCGGGTTTACAACTTCCTGTTTGATAACACCATACCTGTTGTTTAACCAAAGGTAGGCTGTTTTTGTTACTTTAATCGAGTCGGCATAGTCAGGTTCCGTGTACCTGTAGCGAAAACAGGTAAAATCACCGGCCGGTGTCACCACTACATAATTGGTATCGAGCAGGGTAACTGTGATCGTGTCATTATTGCGAAAAGTACTGTATACTACTCCTGGCTTGGCATTTATCGGAAAAGTAAATGGCTTGATACTTAATGTAGAGTCATTGATAATTGAAAAATCGGCGGGATTCACATTCCAGCTGAATTGCCGGGTTTGTCCTGACCATCCGCAGGTTTGAGAAATTGCCCCGCCAAAAAGATAACTTTGTGAAACACTGCTGATTTGCTTTTGAACCTCGCAGGAGGTACCATCTTTCAGGGTAACCGTGTAGGTCCATGAATTCCCTGTTTTTGCAAAATTGAAGTACTTCAATGAGTCCTGCGAAACCGGGTACTGCGACATACTGCCAACCCAGTTCACAAATTCGTTGCCATGTTGCCCGCATTCATTTCCGGTGATGGTGATATCCAGTTTACCTTCCTCAGAAAATTGCGCAAAACCCCCGAGGCTCCAGTTCTGGCAGGTTGGGTTTTCCGGATCGTTGTTGTCAACTTTGAAATACAGAGTACCGTCAACAAACTGGAATTCATGAAAAACACTGGTTTCTGACATGAACAGAATGCCGGAGAGCATGCTGTTTGTCCCGTTTGGATAGATAACCATGGTTCCGTATTCCTTTAACAGCTGGTTGTTTTTAAACGTAGATATCCCACCTTTCCAGGTTCCTATGAAATCTTCCTGGCTTTTTGTTGTTGGGTCAAATGATTTCTTCTTGCATCCTGCAACCGGGAATAGGAAAACTGAGCAGATTAATATTAGGAGGTGTTTTTTCATGCAGTTAATAACGTTGATTATTCATAGAATGTATACTCATATTTAAGAAAATAATGGCGGCTGATTGCCCTTCCCTGTCCATCGATGAATACCTCCACTTCCCTTGCCAGTCCGTATTCATCATAACTGCGGTTAACCGTCATATAAACTTCGCCGGTCTCGTCCAGTTCTTCTTCTGTAATTACCTGTCCCTGCTCATTACGCGTAATACGGGATTCACCCGGTTTGATATTGCCGGCATCAGGTTCTTCGACTGCTTCGCCGGATTCATCAACTGTAAGATGGTCCACAAGCACCCCGTTTTCCCAGCTGAAAGTTTCAACCTGTTCTACCTCTCCTTCATCGGTGGTAGTAGTGAGTTTTATCAGTTCACCTGCTGAATTGTATTCATAACTGATCGTATCAAGGGATCCATCCTGGTATTTTTTCAGTGCGCTGACCACCTGCCCGGCTTCATTTCTGATGTATGTCTTCTCTTCGGCAATTTCATCTTCTGCGGGATAATAGGATTCACAACAGAGGTTGCCCTGGTCATCATATGCATAAACAACCATCTCCTCGAACTCCCCCTGGCGGCTGTATTTGGTCTCCTTCAGGGTATGTCCATCCTTGTCATATTCTATATAATGGTTTGGGTGTCCATGGATATCCACCTCCTCATCATTTACATTCCTGAGAATATAATCATATTGGGTAACGGTAATGCTTTTCGTTTTTTTCTCCATTAAATCAGTTGTTGTCAGGGTCATTATCAAATTAATGGTATAAATTTACTGCAAAAATTGATATTGGTACATCGAAATAAGACATTAATGTGAAATTAAAGAATAAACCAATGAAAACCAGTTCGATTCTCTCTCTTGTTGTCTTAATTTTAGCCATGAATTCCTGCAAGCAAAAAAACGTGATCAAGTATCCTGAAACAAAGAAAACAGACACGGTTGATACCTATTTTGGCATCAAAATCCCAGACCCTTACAGGTGGCTTGAAAATGATACTTCCGCAGAGACTGCAGCATGGGTTAAGGCTGAAAATACGGTTACCAATGATTATCTGTCAAAAATTCCTTTCCGTGAAAAAATCAGGGAACGACTGACTAAAATGTGGAATTATCCCAGGTTTGGCGTTCCTTTTAAGGAAGGAGATAATTATTTTTTCTTTAAAAATGACGGACTGCAGAACCAATCCTTACTCTATGTCAGAAAAGGGCTGGAGGGGGATATCAGGGTTCTGCTCGATCCGAATAAACTTTCTGAGGACGGGACCATCGCACTGGCTGGCACATCTGTGTCGCACGACGGGAAATACCTTGCCTACAGCATTGCACGGAGCGGGTCTGACTGGAATGAAGTTCTTGTGCTGGAAATTGAATCGGGCAGGCTTTTGCCGGATACACTCAAATGGGTGAAGTTTTCGGGAATGTCCTGGCAAAACAATGGGTTTTATTACAGTCGCTATGAGGCGCCAGGAAAAGGAATGGAGCTCTCGAATAAAAATGAATTTCAAAAGGTTTATTATCATACCGTTGGGACAAGTCAGCAGGCAGACAAACTGATTTACCAGAACCTGAAATATCCTCTGCGGAATTATGGGGCGTCGGTAACCGATGATCAGCGCTTTTTAATCTTATACGAATCTGAATCCACCAGCGGAACTGCCTTGTATTTTCGTGATCTTTCAAAACCTGAAATGCCTTTCAGGATGCTTGCCGAAGGGTTTGATTATGAATATGGTGTAGTGGATAATGTAGGGGATAAGCTGCTTATGGTAACCAATCACAAGGCACCTAAAAAGAGACTGATCCTGATGGATCCTGCAAACCCTGAACCTGGAAATTGGAAGACCCTTATACCCGAACGGGATGACGTGCTCGAATCGGTAAGTCTGGCAGGGAGTGTACTGGTAGCGGAATATATGCAGAATGCCACATCAAAAGCTTTCATTTACAGCCTTGACGGGAAGTTTCTGCAAGAGATGAACCTGCCGGGCATTGGCACCCTGGCCGGGTTCAGCGGGAAGAAAGGGGAAAATGTGGCTTTTTATGGCTATTCTTCATTCACATTTCCATTAACAATATACAAATACGACCTTGCACAAAATAAATCGACGATTTACAACCGGCCGGAGATTGATTTCAACCCTGATCTTTATGAGGTGAAACAAATCTTTTATTCCGGAAAAGATAAAACCACGATTCCATTATTCATCATTCACAAAAAAGGACTGGAGTTGAATGGAGCCAACCCGGTGATGTTGTACGGGTATGGCGGATTCAATGTAAGCCTTACCCCGAATTTCAGTCTGAGCAGGGTGCTTTTTCTTGAAAACGGGGGAGTGTATGCCGTGGCGAACCTCAGAGGTGGTGGCGAATATGGCGAGGACTGGCATAAGGCCGGCATAAAAGAAAAAAAGCAGAATGTTTTCGATGATTTCATCTCAGCGGCAGAATACCTGATCGCCGAAAAATATACCTCACCCGAGCACCTGGCCATCATGGGCGGATCGAATGGCGGATTGCTGGTAGGTGCGTGTATGACGCAACGCCCCGGGCTATTCAAAGTAGCCATACCGCAGGTGGGGGTGCTCGATATGCTTCGCTACCACAAGTTTACCATCGGTTGGGCCTGGGCCAGCGATTACGGCACCAGTGAAACGAAGGAGGCCTTTGATTACCTTAGCAGGTATTCGCCGCTGCATAACCTTAAAGACAGTGCTGAATACCCGGCAACACTGGCATTTACAGGCGATCACGACGACAGGGTGGTTCCGGCGCATACCTTTAAATTTATGGCGACACTGCAGGCCAAACAAGCAGGAAGCAACCCGGTTTTGGTCCGCATTGAAACCAAAGCCGGACACGGCGCCGGCAAGCCAACCGCAAAACTGATTGATGAAACCACCGACCTTTGGTCCTTTGTTTTCTTTAACCTGGGAATGAATTTCAAGTAA
>CAZVNF010000154.1:7753-9126 GCA_964628215.1 uncultured Draconibacterium sp. | reverse complement strand
AAGGTGGATGCTGCCAAATCGACACTTGACTGGAAAGCTGAAAAAATCACCGGGTTTCACGAAGGGGCCATTGACATTAAATCGGGTACGATGAAAATCGACAAGGATAAAATTATCTCCGGGTCGTTCGTGATCAACATGAACACCATAACCTGCACAGACTTGACAGATGCGGAATATAACCAAAAGCTGGTCGGACATCTTAAATCCCCCGACTTTTTTGATGTGGCTAAATTCCCTGAAGCAACCTTTACGATCACAAAACCGGTTGACGTCAGCAAATCAGTAACTGAAATCCACGGAAATTTGTCTATCAAGGGAATTGTAAAGCCCCTTATTTTCAAAGCTGTAGTTTTAAAAACGGGTACTTCCTACGTTTTCAATGCCAACAGCATTGTGGTTGACCGTACCAAATATGACATTAAATACGGTTCCGGTTCATTTTTCAGTGATCTGGGCGACAAGGCCATTTACGATGAATTCACCTTGAAATTGAAGCTGACGGTGGTTCAATAATCAGAAATGAACCGCAAACAATTTCTTGCCTCAATGGCGTTATTGCCACTCGCAAATCAAGCCATGAAACTGAATGAACTGAATGCTATATCCCAATCAATGGAGAGCACCGGCCGGATGCCGGTGCTCTTTGTCGGTCATGGCAGCCCAATGAATGCCATTGAACAAAATGAATTTACCGAAGGCTGGCGCTCAATGGTCTCTTTGATACCCAAACCAAAAGCAGTACTTTGCATTTCAGCTCACTGGGAGACCAATGGCACCTTCATAACCTCCATGGCGAAGCCCAAAACAATTCATGATTTCGGCGGGTTCCCGCAAATATTATTTGACGTGCAGTATCCGGCGCCCGGAAGTCCGGAACTTGCCATGGAGGTGCAAACCTCGATTAATAGCGCAAAAGTTGAACCTGATGAAAAATGGGGCCTTGATCATGGCGCATGGAGTGTGCTCCGTCAAATGTATCCGGACGCTTCGGTACCGGTAATTCAAATGAGTCTCGATTATAATCAAAATGCTCAAAATCAATACAATATTGCCAGGGAACTTGCCCCACTGCGTGACAAAGGTGTGCTGATTATCGGGAGCGGCAACATGGTTCACAACCTGCGGGCCATCGACTGGTCGGGTAAAACCCAGGGATTTGACTGGGCCCTGGAAGCAAATGCTGTATTTAAAAAATTGATCCGCGAAAACGGGCACCAGCAACTGGTCAACTATCAAAACCTGGGAAAGTCGGTAGAAATGGCCATCCCTTCGGCTGAACATTACCTGCCTTTGTTGTATGTTCTTGCTTTGAAAAAAAATGATGAAGAGGTGACGTTCTTCAACGATAAAACGGTAATGGGTTCGATTTC
>CAZVNF010000154.1:0-7653 GCA_964628215.1 uncultured Draconibacterium sp. | reverse complement strand
GGACGGTTACAATTTAACGGTACGCTCCAGTTCGCGCAGGTTTTCCATTTTTTTCTTCTGAAGAAAGCTGTGAATATCACCCAGATGTTCCTTCACCTGCTTATTCCCAAATTCAAAAACCTTGTTTACCAGCCCATCGAGGAAATCGCGGTCATGGGATACCAGGATCATGGTGCCATCGTAGTCCTGGAGGGCACTTTTGAGGATATCCTTGGTTTTCAGGTCGAGGTGGTTGGTAGGTTCATCGAGGATGAGCAGGTTTACGGGCTCAAGCAGCAGTTTGATCATGGAAAGCCGGGTACGTTCGCCGCCCGAGAGCACCTTTACTTTGTTGGATGAAATGTCGCCGCCAAACATAAATGCACCCAGGATATCCCTGATCTTGGCACGGATATCTCCTTTGGCCGCATCATCCACCGTTTGGAATACAGTGATCTCTTCATCCAGCATGGAAGCCTGGTTCTGGGCAAAATACCCGATCATGATGTTATGCCCCAGCGTTAATGTGCCTTCATACCCTTTTTCGCCCATGATGGCCCTCACCAGGGTTGACTTGCCTTCGCCGTTTTTACCCACAAACGCAACCCTCTCACCCCGTTCAATGCTGAGTGCCACATCTGAAAATACCGTATGGTCACCGTATTTCTTTGACAATCCACTCAGGATCAAAGGGTAACTGCCCGACCGTGGCGACGGGGGAAATTTCAACCGCAAGGCGGAAGTGTCTTCCTCATCAATCTCAACCAGTTCAAGCTTTTCGAGCATCTTCACCCGCGACTGCACCTGCAGCGTTTTGCTGTAGGTTCCTTTGAACCGTTCGATGAATTCCTGCGTTTCGGCAATCATTTTCTGCTGTTCATCAAACTTTTTCTGCTGCTGCTGCCGTCTCTCAAGCCGAAGCTGCTGGTAAGCGGTATAATTGACCTTGTAGTCGTAGATGCGGCCCATGGTCACCTCGATGGTGCGGGTGGTGATGTTATCAACGAACGCCCGGTCGTGCGAAATCACAATCACCGCTTTGGCACTGTTGATCAGAAACTCCTCCAGCCATTGCACCGATTCTATGTCCATGTGATTTGTAGGCTCGTCGAGCAGGATAAGGTCGGGTTTTTGCAGGAGGATCTTGGCAAGCTCGATGCGCATGCGCCAGCCTCCGCTGAATTCGCCGGTTGGACGGGTGAAATCGGACCGTAAAAAGCCGAGACCAATCAATATTTTTTCGATCTCCGCATCGTAGTTGATATCTGCAACGGAATAGAATTTTTCGCTCAGCAGTGATACCTCTTCAATGATCTGGTAATACTCCTCCGATTCATAGTCGGTGCGAATGGTGAGCTGGTTGTTCAGCTCTTCCATGCGGTGTTTCATGTCGAAGATAGATGAGAATGCCAGTGATGCTTCTTCAAAAACCGTGCGGCTGTCGGTGGTCATGAGATGTTGCGGCAGGTAAGCGATCACCGTGCCTTTTGGTGAAGATACACGCCCGCTGGTAGGCGGTTTTTCACCGGAAAGGATTTTAAGAAGTGTTGATTTTCCCGCCCCATTCTTGCCCATGAGGGCGATCCGGTCCTTTTCGTTGATAGCGAACGAAACATTTTTAAAGAGGGTGGTTCCGCCGAATTCAACGGTAAGGCCTTCTGCTGCAATCATACTGGTTTATTTGTTTTAATTTCACGAAGAGACACGAAGGAATCACGAAGATCCACGAAAAAAAAGTTCAAACTTCGTGTCCTTCGTGATTCCTTCGTGTCTCTTCGTGTTAAAATTTTTGATTTAATATAACTTGTTTCTTTGTTCCCTGATTTTCTCGTCGGTTACGTAATCGTCGTATTCCATCCGTTTATCGATCATCCCTTTCGGGGAGATCTCGATGATGCGGTTGCATACCGTTTGAATAAAGGCATGGTCATGGGATGACATCAGCAGGTTGCCTTTGAATTTCATGAGGGTATTGTTAAACGCCTGGATCGACTCAAGATCGAGATGGTTGGTAGGTGTATCCAGCATCATCACATTGGCATTCCGGGTCATCATGCGGGCAATCATGCAGCGCACCTTTTCACCCCCGGAAAGCACATTGGCTTTTTTAAAAATCTCCTCGCCTGAGAAAAGCATTTTTCCCAGGAAACCGCGGAGGTAATTTTCGGTGGTATCGGTGGAATACTGTGCAAGCCATTCCATCAGGTTGAGGTTGGTCTGGAACAGCTTTTCGTATTCCAGCGGCAGGTAAACTTTTGTAATGGTCTGTCCCCATTCATAGGTTCCTGTGTCGGGCTTTTCATGTCCCTTGATAATCTCGAACAGGGCGGTCATGGCCCTGGTATCCCTTGAAAGGAAGATGATTTTATCCTCCTTCTGCATGGTAAAGCTCAGGTTTTTAAACAGGAGGGTACCATCCACGGTCTTACTCAGATCCTTCACTTCGAGGATGGTATTTCCCGGTTCACGGTCGGGGGTAAAGATAATGCCGGGATATTTCCGGGTGGAGGCCCTGATCTCTTCGATGTTGAGCTTTTCAATCATCTTTTTCCGGCTGGTGGTCTGTTTCGATTTCGAAGCATTGGCACTGAAGCGGGCAATAAATTCCTGGAGTTCCTTTTTACGGTCCTCGGCCTTTTTATTCTGCACCATTTGCTGGCGAAGGGCAAGCTGGCTGGACTCATACCAGAAGCTGTAGTTTCCCGGGAACTGCTGAACCCTGCCGAAGTCAATATCGACAATATGGGTACAGATGGAGTCGAGGAAATGGCGGTCGTGGGAGACTACCAAAACCGTATTGTCAAAATTGGCCAGGTAGCCTTCCAGCCAGTTTACCGTTTCCAGGTCGAGGTCGTTGGTGGGCTCATCGAGCAGGAGGTTATCCGGCTTGCCGAAAAGCGCCTGGGCCAGAAGTACTTTAACCTTGTCTCTTCCGTTGAGTTCGCGCATCAGTTTGCCGTGAAGGTCTTCTTTGATGCCCAGTCCGCTCAGCAGGCTGGCTGCATTGCTTTCGGCATTCCATCCGTCGATGGCGGCAAATTGTTCTTCCAGTTCCGAAGCGCGGTTGCCATCTGCTTCCGAAAAATCGCTCTTGGCATAGAGGATATCCTTTTCATTCATGATCTCCCATAGCCTGGAATGACCCATCAATACTGTTGTAAGTACCTGGATGTTGTCGAATTCTGCATGGTTCTGCTTGAGAACGGATAGGCGTTCGCCCGGTCCGAAGGTTACGGAACCGGTGGTATTGTCCATCTCCCCATAGAGCATTTTCAGGAAAGTTGTTTTGCCGGCGCCGTTGGCCCCGATGATCCCGTAGCAATTTCCGGGAGTGAACACCATGTTGACATCCTGAAACAGGATACGTTTGCCAAACTGGATGCCCAGGTTTGAGACTGTAATCATATTAATATTGAATATCTGTTGATTATAAAAGAAAGGTACAAATAGGGTACCATCAGATGCGAAAAATTTACATGATGGCTATTTACACGGCTGCAAATTTACGAACTTTCAAGTTAGCAATCCAGAGAGAAGGAGAATCGGCATTTTGTGGTCTTCTTTTTTCAATGGAGCCAATGCAAGTTTTCTATCCCAGAATGCAAAACCGAAAATGCTTACCATCATGGTAGTGAAAATACCGATAATTGCCCACAGAAAATTGAAAAGCTGGTCAAACCGCTGACCAACCGCTTCAAACCGGGCTGTCATCTCTGTTTTTACGGATTCGATTTTTTGTTCTGTACGAATAATCCGGTCCCGGTCATCCAATGTGAAGGGAATCTCTTTTGTTTGGGCCTGGCAGATGAAAGGCACCCACAGTAAAAATGAAACGATAATTTTCTGAATTGTTTTCATACTATTTTGAAGATTAAGTTTTAATGCTTAATCGTTCTTATTGGCAAAGGTAATACATTATTTCAGAATGGTGTTTCTCCTCCCAGGTAACAAATGATGCCCGCTTCCGTGAATCTATTTTTGACCATTTGCAGACTTTCAGCACCGGGTACCGGATATTGTAAACCTGTATATACGCGGTTCAGGCTGTTGTATTTTTCACGTCCAAAGTGATGCAGCGGCAGGATATTTATTTCATTCCTGCCCACCTCTTTGAGAAATGAAATAGTTGAATTTATATTCTCGTCCGAATCATTAAACTGAGGGATCAATGGCAACCTGAATATCAACCTGCCACCAAATTCCCGGGCAAGACGATTCGCGTTTTCGAGAATTAACAAATTATCGGAATTGGTTGCTTCTTTGTGTTTTTCCGGATCAAACTGTTTCAAATCATAAAAAATCCAGTCCAGATAAGGAATAACCCGTTGAAAACTTTCAAAGGGAATATTACCGCAAGTCTCAATTGCTGTATGAATATAGGATTCGTGACTTCTTCTGAGAATTTCTTCGGCAAAATCAATTTGAAGTAAGGGTTCTCCGCCTGTCAGGGTGATCCCTCCTTCACTGCCCCAGAATTGCCTGTCGCGCCGGATTATATCCAGCAGGTGTGATGCTGTAATTTCTTTGCCGCTTAACTTCAATCCATCCGTATAACACGCAGAAATGCAATTGCTGTTTTCGCATGTCCGGCAAAACTCCCTGGAAATGTAAATCTCTCCTCCAACTCTTTTAATAGCGCCTTCGGGGCATTCGGCAATACATTTATCACACGAGATGCAATGTGAATGAAAATGCATCGGCAGCGGCTTTCTGCTGATTCCTTCGGGGTTTGAACACCAGAAACAGTGAAGGGTACATCCATTTAAAAATATAAGCGTACGGCATCCGGGGCCATCGTGAACCGACATGCCCTGGATATCGAAAATAATTCCCGTAATCTCCTTATTAGCTTGAATGATAGTCATGACAGGTAACAGCCAGCATCTCGGGATAGGCATCGTATTTATTCATACACATGCCTAAATCAGCCTGAGTAGGTGCAAAATTTGAGCAATGTTTGCATTTTTGAGCATTTTCAAAATGGCTGCAGGCCTCGTCATCTGCGTTAATCACATTTTTATCTCTTTTACAAATACCTTTAAATACATCGGTATTCATATAATATTTACAATCAAAGTGTTTCATGGTTTTTTAACCTAATTGTTCGTATTCTGTCCGGGCAATAACTTCATCCTGTATCTGTTTTCCAAGTTCCACCCAATACTGGGTAAAACCGGCCACCCTGACCATCAGCCCCCGGTAGTTGCCGGGATTTTTTTGAGCGTCTTTCAGCATCCTTGAATCCACTACATTGAATTGCGCATGAAAAGCTCCTTTCCGAAGGTATGCTTTTATCATTTCCAGGAACTTTCTCGAACCTTCACGGCCTCTCACAACCGATGGGTGGATTTTCATGTTCAACTGCGAATTTTGAGATAAGGAGTGATCGTAACAGGTAGCTGAGTTAAACAATGCATAAGGTCCGTTTTTATCTGAACCCGGGTAAGCAGAAACAGAACCGTCGGCAAAGGTAGTCCCGCACAACCTGCCATCGGCGGTTGCCAGGGTAACTGCGCCCATGGGAGCATGGGTGGAAACGGAAATCTGGCATGAATACAATGGCTCATCATATAAAGAGATGTAGTTTTCGCACATGTTGCTGAACCAGCTCTGCCATTCTTTAAAAAGATCATCCACATATTTATCGTCGTTACCGTATTTTGGCGCATCCAGGCATTGTTTATGAATTTTCAGCCAATCCATATAGTTGGTCGTTTTCACCTGCTCCGTTAAACTAAAGGAACCTGTCTGCAAGGCAGATAAATAACCAAAATTCGCATCAATGGCCGCCTTCAGACCGGTTAAGGTGAAGTTCTTTTTCTCGAAAACATTTTTCTTAATGGAAGCCAGGGAGTTGACAAGATTTACTCCCCCGCATATTTCAACGTTAAAAGTCCGGTTATACCTGCAGCCTTTATGGCTGATATCTTTCCCGACTTCCAGGCAATCGGGTTTCAGCATGCTGTTGACCACGGAAGGTGAAATTTTACCCCAGATATCGTGCTGAATGTTATTTGTAAGAGTCAAAACCTCCACGGTGAGGCTGAAATACTGTTTGAAGACCGTCCAGATTTCATCATACGAATCCAATTTCGAACCATGCGCAGGGTATACCCTTCGGCCGGTTCTCTGATCGAGACCGTCGTATAAAACCGCTTCCAGAACTTTTGGCAAAGAGATGAAGTGAACGCCCACACTGGTAGCCGGTGCTGAGCCGCCCGGGATAAAGAAGGTTTCCCCATTCAGTTCCAGGGGCATCCAGCTGCCGGGCGATGTTTCGAGACAGCCCCCGATTGCCCAGGCTCTTGCTTCTTCCAAAGCCATCCCTTCTTTCCGGAAGTTGTTTAACAGGAACTCCATGGCAACGCGATTGTTTACCCATGCCGGATAGCCTGTACCGATTTTGGTACATTCCACCCCTTTCATCAGGAATTCTTCCGGAAGTTTTTCGTCGTACAGCAAGCTCAGCGTGGGTTGAGGTACATCACACGACATGGCAGATTCCAGGATCAATATTTCCAGTTCGTTTGCTGCGCTGTTCCCGTCTTTGTCCAACCCTCCGATACATAAATTATTGAAGGTATTCCCGCTCAAAACACCCCCTACAACCCCCATGGAGGCGAAGCAATCAAGCTCTGTGAATTTCATGCGCATGCATTCAAGCAACTCGATGGTTTTTTCTCTGGTAAGAATGCCATTATCCATATCCTGTTTCCAGTAAGGATACAGCACCTGGCCCAGCCGGCCCGGTGACAACCCCGAAATCGGGTCTTCGTTGAGAACTGCCACATGAAAGATCCAGATCAGCTGCAGTGCATCGTGAAACGTGCGGGGCCTGTTTTCCGACAGCCAGGCCAGACGTTCTGCAATTTCTGAATATTCTTCTTTTTGTTTTGAATCTGTTTCCAGAGAAGCCATAAATTCAGCCTCCCGGGCATAGTTTAAAATCCATGCCTGGAGGCCGGTGAGCATCGTATGCACTGCCTGGTAGAAATACAACCTGTCCATACCCGGAACTCCTGCCGACGTGGCCTGTTTTTCTTTGCAGATATTCTTTATTCCTTCGATGCCAAACTGAAGCGGATAGTAATAATTCATCACTTCGCGGCCCTGGGGAAGTGTGTATCCTGAGTCGAACATGCAGATCACGGCACGCATGATCTCTTCTTTTGTGCCGTAACCCGGAACAATCTGTTCATACTTATGCCCGATATCATCAACCGATTTATTGAACCATTTTTTTGCAATTTTTATCAAAACGGGCATTTCTTCTTTCCGCAGTCCGAATTTACCGGCAATTGAAATTACGCTGCCTGCACTTTTTGTAACATTTCCCCCGCCCTGGCCCATGGTGGTAACTTCGTCGGCACTGGCTTTCCCGGCGTTTTGCATCTCTTTGAACAGGTCATCTTCCTTCGATAAAAAGAACCCTTCCGACATCCAGGGCATGGGATATGACCCCCGCAGGTAATTTGCTTTTCTCATGGCCAGCAATTCGCCGGGGAATACCGATGGCGTAAGGTGTTCAAATCCCGATTTCAGCGCCTCGGCACGTCGGATTATCTGCACTTCGCCTTCCAGTTCTTCCCAGCGGCGGGTGTACCAGTAAGGGAACTCAACCGATGCCGATGATTTTGTATCGAAATATCTCTGGCGTGCCTGTTCAACACGGGG
>CAZVNF010000153.1:0-9262 GCA_964628215.1 uncultured Draconibacterium sp. | reverse complement strand
GTCATATCCTTCAACATCTTCTCCGAATTTGATTAGTTTTTTCATTTTTGTTTATTTAAAGGTACAATTGAAATTGTTTAGACGTATTTATCGATAATGTGTTACAATTATTTGATTGGGCAAAATTATATCAGAATTCTGGAATCCGCACAATTTTAACCATCAATTGTTATTAGCGCAGCAGGTGGTGAATTCTGGTAGATGTTAAGAGGCGGGAATACGTGGATAATCATGCCTGATCAAAATTTATTTACTAAAATGAAATATTTCTATTTAACTTTAGAGTTTCTGTCACGAAATAATTAGTGACCCGGTTTTACTACTGAATAACAGGCCGATATGCCAGTTGAAGCCAACACAGAGGTTAAGATGATCCCGGAGTTTTCCCCACGATATGATGTTTATCCCATTGGTGCCAATTCCCGGAGGATTGATTTTCTGCCTGTGCCGGAAGGCGGACCCAAGAAAACAGCCCGGAAGGGTTTATCAACATTCCAGGATAAAGACGGTACCTGATAACATGAATGATTTAAAACTAACCTTATGAAAAAATCATTTTTATTCATCCTGCTGACCGGAACAACCTTGCTTTTATTCGCCCAGGATGATACGGCGGTGGAAAAGAAGAGATTCTACGGCGGATTGGCCTTTAGTTATTTTACCAACCAGCTTGAAATGACTGGCTATTCCTCTTCCAATTCCATTGACGGTGAAAGCTTTGAATGGCATGACTGGCCGGATGATGAGATTGCTGACTTCAACACCTATGTGTGCACGTCGCAAAACTGGATGGTGCCATCGCTTTTATTCGGAATGAAGATCCTCGACCCGCCCGGGAGCCGGTGGTTATTGTCGGGTGAGGCTTCGGTTGGATATATGTTTTTTCACCACGAAGAGGAAGACAGAAATACCGGGGCCACCTTGCTGAAGGTGAAAAACGACGGCAGGTTCAATATTTCCGGCAGCCTGGCATTCGACCTGAAATACAGGTTGGGAAAGTGGTACCTGGCCGCCAATCCCGCGGTCATCACGGGAGTGGCGCATTCGTATGAGGTTGAGTACAATTATTTGCCGGAAGGCGAATATGAAACATCGTATGATCTGACAACGACGATCATTTATCCTAAAATGAATCTCCTGGGAGGGTATTCGTTCCATAACCTAAGTATTTACGCAGGTGGTGGTGTGAATTTCTATTACAACCGGCATCATCTCGAGATCAGCAAAAGCACCCTCTATCAAACCTTTGGCGATGAAATAAAGGTGGACTTCAGGAGTAAATCAAACTTCAATGCGGTAGCCGGATTCGACTGGCTTATCGCCGACAGGTTCTTGTGGAAGGCTAAAGCGGAAGCTGGTGCCGGATGGCTGGCCCAAACCTCCCTGATCATTTTATTTTAACATCTTTTAAAAGTAGAAACAATGAAAACCACGCGTCATTTATATTTGGGTCTTTGCCTGGTTTGTTTATCAGTCATGACAAACATAAGCATTGCGCAGCAGCCAGTTGACAGGAATCCTGTATCGTCTTACCACGATGACAATATCTACATACGTGCCCATGACAACCATAAATATTTTCAGGAATACACGAATCATAACGGGGCTGCGTACATGTATTACAATAAAACCTATAATAACAAGTCAAAAAACCTGTACTTCTATCAAGTCCGGTTCGACACAACGGGCAAGGTTACCGGAAGAACTGAACTGGATTCTAAAGGCGATGACTTTTCTGATTCACTCTATTTTGAGAAAGACATCAACATGAACAGCGCTTTCTTCGGGGTTGATGATTATTTGTTTGTGGTCGTCCAAAATGAGAAAAAAGGGAAAAATCAGTTATACCGCTATTGTATTTCGATGGATACGTTGCAAATTGTCAATCTTGACAACGGCAGTTTCTACGACCGGTATTTTGCGGCCGTTGCCTCAGGGTATGATGTGATCCTGTTTACACGGGGATATGCCGAATCCTATACCTTTTCGAAAACCGATAATAACCTGCATTATAACGAGCGCATTCGTTACCAGGTCGCCAGCGAGGATGCGGCGGTTGTTTCTGCGGTGGCCATGGTGCCACCCGGCCAGGACGATCCGCTGGCCTATGCTGCCTTAAAAGATCCGGATCAGGACAATTTTCAGATATGCTCCTATAATTTCAAGGATCTGAGCCAAACCTTGATCCAGTTGGATGTGTTTGAAGGCAAATCGATGAGGCTGATCGGCGGGCGGTCATATATGACTGGGAATAACCAGATTGCGAACACCGACGGATCGGCCTATATTTCTATGTTTTCTACGAAAGACGAAGAATACAAGGATGACAAATCGAAGCCATACTACAAACGATGTCCGATCATGTATGGAGAAATCAAACTTACGGATGTCAGTTTCATCGCTGTTGCCTCCCAGGCATATCTGATTCTGCCAAGCGATGATTACTATGCCGATGATGGTGACGACGCCCTGATCGATATCGTTGAAAATTACATTCCCCTGGATATCTCCACCGCGATGACCGGGAACGATGGCTTTAAAAAGCAGAATATACTGGTAAATTGTGATAAAAATAATGAAACCAACTTCAGTGTGTTTTCTTCCGACTTTTACGTCTTGAATGGCGATGATCCTCCTGTGTCGGACGATATGCTGGATTATACCGATGCACAGTGGAAGCAAATGTGGTCGTTGATCGGTCTTTTCGACGGAGCACCTCCCTGTGCCCTGAACTGGCCTGCCTGGGATTCCCTTCACCAGCAGGCAGGAACCGAAATTGCCCCGACTGAGCTGGTGTGGGAAATGGAAGGAGAAAAGAGTATGGCCACCAGTGTTGAAACAGAGAACACCTGGAGTCTTGGCTGTAAGGGCAGTATCACCGCGGGGAAAAATTTACAGTTCAGTATCGGAGCAGGAGGGGATTACGCCCAGACAAATCAGCAGATTAACGAACTGTCCCATTCCGTTTCGGTAGCATTGAACATTCCCATGCCCCTTACCGATAAAAATCAACAGCAAGCGGTCTGGTACTGGCTGGTCCCCTCCATAACCCGATATGCTTATTCAACCTACGACTATTGCGATACGAAATATCAACACCCTGTATTGGATCGTATCGACTACGCTTACATCACGACCAAGTATGTGCTTCAGCCCGAATCGATCCCGCTCGACAGTGCTCCTCACCTGGTTACGAATCCCAACGGGAAAACCATGGAGGCCTGGACAAAGCGGGAAAACCAGGCAGACCCGACATCCATCGCCTACCAGGCTTTTCAACACAGCCTGAGCAGTACGGGTACGGTAACTTACAATTCGGAATTGGGCGGGACGAGCAGTGCACTGGTTTCGGAAAATGGACAAACCACTGAACAGACAACCTCCTCCACCAAATCATTTAACCTCAGTGCCGGCATAAAGAAACCGAAAATTTTCACCTTCAAAGTGGCTTTTTCTGATGATTGGAGTTATTCCACCACCAACACGATCAGCACGGAGTTTACACAGGTAGTTGAATTTGACCTGACCAACCTCACACCAAAAGCTTCTCCAGCCATTTATGTCCAAAGCTATGTGGTAAATCCCTATTTTTTCACACCCGACGACAATCCCGACTGGTGGTATTTCAATAATCCTTCACTGATGGGATTTAAGCCCTGGTATATTGCCTATACGGTTACGATTGATAGTGTTGCATCGTCGAAACTCCTGCGTCTGACAACGCCGGAATCCAATGCTATTTTTTATGCCGATGAACCCATTGACTTTTCCTGGATCCATGGCCTGCAAACGACAAAACTGGTCATCTCCGATGCGCCAACCCCCGCGTTGAAAGCCATTGTTTACAGCAATGAAACCGGTACAAAATCCACCGGCGTCGTGAACGGCCTGGGAGCAGGCACCTATTACTGGCGGGTTGGAGGAGTGAGTGCTGAGGGGATGCCGGTCTGGTCGGAATTCAGGAAGTTTACCCTTGTTCACAGGGATTTTCTTGCAGACGAGCCCTTGTATCAACCGGGGAAATCACCCAATGTATTGCCGGCCAAAGTTTTTCCCAATCCGTCGTTCGCACAACCTTTATCGGTAATCTACGAAGTGAAGGATGAATCGTCACCCGTTACCTTGATCCTCTATTCGTTGTCGGGAGTAAAACAATGGGAAAAAGTGTATGATTTTCAGCAAGCCGGCCCCCATGAGAAGGTCATCACGGTGGAAAACCTGAACGGCCATGTGGGAATCCTGAAAATTATCAACGGGAATTACATTGCCACGCGAAAATTGATTGTTTATTAGCAGATTATACTAAGTTCTGAAAATTACCTTTTCACTGGATTTCTGAAATGATGTATGATTACAAAGATGAAGATAATAATTGGGGGTAAATGTTAATGAACAATGAGCAATGAAGAATGAGCAATGAACAATAAAGATCGAACAAAAGTGGATGAGCACATATTGCTCATTGTTCATTCTTCATTGCTCATTTCAGCGCGAGAGGCATGATATCGTTACAGTCTATTGGTCAGGAAATTTATTTTTTATCAACGGTGCATTTTATGCCCATTTTCTCACATACCCCCATAATTGATTCTACCGCCATATTGGTTGCCGATTTCTCTGACCCGCCGGAAGGGGATGAAGAGACCGTAATCTGAGCCAGGTTGTTTGCAAGTGAATCAACTTTCATGGATACGGTGTAGGTTTTAATACTGAATTCCACTGAATTGTCTGCCTTGCTCCTTGAGGTGATCCTGAATTTCGGATTTGCCGTCAGGGTATCGGTAACTGCCTGGTAAACACGGAATGTTCCGGCTTCGATGATTACGGTGGCAATATCCGCATGGCCGGTGTGCATGGTTTTTATTTTCCGTGCGATCGTGATAAACTGGGCTGATACAGGGGAGGGCAGGAGATACAGCGCTCCGATAAAAAGTAAAATGAAATACGTCCTGTTTGTTTTCATGTCAATTGGTTTTTAAAAGTTAATTTTCAATCCATTTTAAACAAGCCGATTTCCATGATTCCCGGCTCGCCTCTCGAGGCGTCGGTAACAAACCGGATCTTTTGGGAGGTGACTGCTGGAAAGCGCAGGAGCCGTTTATGGCCAACGGTTGTGCCACCTGTAAACGTTTTCCACTGTGTTCCATCCCATGCCTCAAAATGAAATTGCTCGATGCGTTGTCCGACTTTGATATCTTCCTGCACCATCGCCACATTGAATGTTGCCGGAGCTGAAAGAGTATACTCGATCGTTGCGTTGGAAACCTTGCTGGCTGCGCCGGCCAGCAAATTGTTCCGGAAGGTTTTGTCGAGGGTTTTTTTCATCCCCTTCAGGCTGCGGATGTCGTTGTTATGAATGAGGCTGCGCTTGTCGGGTGGGACATTCAGCAAAAGCACCGAATTCTTCCCCACGGAATTGAAGTAGATGTCGGTCAGTTTTTCAGGGGTTTTTACCTGGCGGTTATCGGATGAATGGAAGAACCAGCCCGGCCTGATGGAGACATCGGTTTCGGCGGGATACCACACAAGCGCCCGTGCATTTATTAATTTATCCCGGCTGCCCAGGTCGGTGGCAGTGAGGTCGCCGGGGACAAAGGCCCCGTCAACAGGGTATTGCTGCATGGAGGCTGCGGCTGAATCGAGGTTTTGAACCACATCGGGTACCACACTCCATTCGGTATCGCGGCCATATCCCGATTCCGTTCCCACCCAGCGAACATCCGGCCCCATGATGGCGATGACCGCCCCGGGCTGCAATTCCCGGATAAGCGCATAATATGATTTCCAGTCGTACACCTGTTTTTTCCCATTAGGGCCCACGCCGCAGGCTCCATCAAACCATACTTCCGATACTTCCCCGTACCTGGTGAGGAGTTCCCGCAGCTGGTTCCTGAAAAAGTCATTGTATTTCAGAGAATCGCCATAGGTGGCTTCATGCTTGTCCCAGGGTGAAAGGTAAAAACCGAACTTCAGCCCGTACTCTTTGCAGGCCGCCGCCACCTCACCCACCACATCGCCCTGCCCCTTTTTCCAGGGACTTGCGGCAACCGTATGATGCGTGTATTTCGAAGGCCAGAGGCAGAACCCATCGTGGTGTTTGGCGGTGATGATGACCATTTTCATCCCGGCATCGCGGAAGGTACGAATCCACTGGCGGGCATTCAGCTGTGAAGGGTTAAAAAGGGCAGGATCTTCGTTCCCTTCGCCCCATTCATGGCCTGTGAATGTGTTCATGCCAAAATGGACAAAGGCATTGAATTCAAGTCTCTGCCATTCAAGTTGATTTGAAGAGGGGGTCACCCCGGCGGCTTTTTCAGTAATCTGACCGGTAGTTTCTCCGGGCCGGAGGGTCACATAATTGTTGCCGGTGTACCTGGGCCGGACACCCTGGGATAACAGGGCCGGTGCAAGAATCAGGAAGATCATTCCAATTATAAAGAAGCGCAGCCATTGGTTGCAGGTTCTGGAATTGGGTATTTTACACATAACATCACTTTGGTTACCGATTGTTTTTTTCATTCTTCACCCTGTTTTGTTCGTTCCTGTATTTTGACAGGTTGATCAGCAATACGCTCACCAGGATCACCACCAAACCGCTTATCTGTAGCAGGGTGAGGTGCTCGCCGGCGAAAAAAACACCCAGCAATACAGCTATAACAGGGTTTACATAGGCATAGGTGCTCACCTGGGCGGCCGTTCTGACCTGCAGAAGCCATACATAGGCGCTGTATGCCGCAAGAGATCCGAAAAACACCAGGTACAGTACTGACAACCATGCACCTGTGGATACTGTTGCCATTTCAAAGCCGTTCCATTCCCGGGTAATAAAACTACCCAGTATAAATGCCGTTCCTGCAGCCAGCATCTGCCATGCAGAGCTTACTGTGGTGGATCCTGATGAGTGGTATTTGGAATAAAGCGATCCGCCTGCCCAGCTCATGGTTCCGAACAGGAGAATGATCAGCCCGATAATTTCATTTTTGTTGAAGGTAGAAAACAATGCTTCTGCCACCTTTTCTCCAAACATCAGAACAACGCCGATAAACCCGAAAACCAATCCTGCAATAACGGAACGACTGGTAAAGTTTTCCTTCCATTTGGGGAAGTCCAGAATGATAAACCAAAACGGGGAGGAGGAGATAAGCACAGCCACCATGGAACTTGGAAGCCATTTTTCCGCCCAGATCACCGCGCCGGTACCTCCCAATAATAACATCAACCCACTGATGATGGCCGGTTTTATCTGTTTCCATGAGGTGGTTTGCTCACCGGTAATCAAACACCAGCCCATTAGCAGGATCCCTGCGGCTAAAAAGCGAAAAGCGCCCAAAATCATGGGAGGGAAATCCTGAACGGCTACCTGGATAAAAAAATAGGTGGATCCCCAAACCACGTATATGGCAGCAAAAGCAATGATAATCATTACGGGTGATGCCTTTTTCCGGACGGGAATTGTCATGGGGTTTTATTTTTGGAATGTTCGGCAAAAGTAGTCCTTCCGTGGAATTAATCATTAAGATCGTTAACTATCCCGGGCAAATCCGTTTTAATAAACAGTGAGCCGGGTAAATTCCAGGATAATTTTTCCTGTTACTTTTCCCCCGGAATCCCTGGCCTTTGAGAAATCGGATTTCCCCAGAAATTTCAGGGGAATGGAGAATTTATCGGTGGCAAAACTTATTTCCGAACGGTCGGGGTATTTGCTGTTACCATAAAAATGGGTTATCAGAAATGCTCCTGCATCCCGGGTGGTAAGGTTTATCTCATCGATCCTGATCTCTTTGGTGTTTACCTTTATATCAGCGGTAATCCAGTCGCAGTCAGGGTCCAGTGAAACCAGTTTGAATGACTGTATATCTCCGCTGGTCCCGAGTGGGATCCACTGAACCGGTGTGGTAAGCAGTTCGTTGAACTGGCCAACCAATCCCTTTTTTGGCAACAGAATCAGTCCGGCACCTTTTATTTTCGGAGATTTCCCTTTTGAATAGGAAATCTCCACGGTTTTCGGGGAAGCGGTAATGCCCGGCACATCGATCCGGATAATTACCACGGCTTCAAATCCGGTTTTTATGGCATACCGGGTGCGCAGTTGCTCAGCTAAATCGGGCTGTGCAACCGCCGGAATTCTTAATAGCAGTAAAAGGATCAATATAGTTGTGAACTTCATTCTGTGATTTTCATACGGTTAAATCTTATTAAAGAGGCCCCGATGCAAAGTCCTGAAAAACCAATCAGCCAGAGTACAGATACCTGGATACCCGGCCAGTCGATGTCGGTAATAAAGAACAGCTGCCATTGAGCCAGGTGGTATGTGATCAGGAAGGATTCCCAACCCGGGAATATCGATGAAGAGAAGGTTTGGAGCAGGGTACTGATCACCAGCACACCCAGGGAAATCAAAATCGTGAGCAGTGATTTGCGGGTAAAAAAACTGACTGCCACAGAGAAGATGGCAAACGTGCCCATTCCAAGGAATGCGAAGCCGAAGGCAGATAAAAACCGCCACAGAAGTTCTTTCTCACCCAGTATCTGCAGTCCGTTAAAAAACACGATCAAATCACCATGTCCGAACAGCAACAGGCCGGGCCAGAGGGTGATAAAGCCCCAGAAAAGCAGGAAAACCATCACAAAAACCAGGGCTGCAATGAATTTTGAGAGTGCCAGTTTATACCGGCTTACCGGCCTGGTAAGCACGATCCGGATGGTTCCCGATTCCAGTTCCGAACTGAATAAATCGCCGGTCACGATCACGATCAGTATGGGTACATGGATCCACAGGGTGTTGAGAATGAGAAATGTAACAAAATACCCGTTTAAAATTTCACCCTGGATGATAAAATTTTTGTCAAGGGCCTGGAATACATACTTCAGGGCATTTTCGCCTTCGCTTTTCAAGCCCCAGAAAACCAGGGCAACGAGGATGATCATTAATCCGATGCACAGGTAGGTTCTTGGCCTGTGCATCATTTTAATCAGTTCGAATCGTATCAGTCGCATCATCGGGTCATCTCCATGTATTTGTCATGCAGGATGCCCGACCTTGTAACAAGATAAGGCACCAATCCGGCATGAAGCAGTTTTTTAAGCAACTCCTCAGTTTCCCCTGTTCCCGCCATTACCTGCAGGGTGTTGGCTGAAACGATCACATGGGGGCCCATGTCGAACCCCGGAGGCAGGGGTTTGGAAAAACAGAGGGTAACGTTCTGACTGTCGGCCCTGTAGTCGTTCATCGTTCCCGACAGGAAGACCTCTCCCCGGTTTA
>CAZVNF010000152.1:0-9371 GCA_964628215.1 uncultured Draconibacterium sp. | reverse complement strand
CAATCAGAGAAATGAAGACAATTAGAGCAATGGATGCAATGCGGTTTTGTATTGTTTACATTGTTTACATTGCTTACATTGCTTTCATTGTTTACATTGTTTACATTGTTTACATTGCTTTCATTGCTTTCATTGTTTACATTTTTTACATTTTTATCTCATCCCCATTCTTATTCAGAAAATGGTACTCCAGGAAGTGCGATGCATTTTGTGGAGTGATTGTAACCCACTGGCTGTATTTGCGCCACCATTTCCATCTGAAGTTAAACCATCCGTGGGTGAGAAAGGCATGAACATAGGGATGAACAATCAAGGTGAGACCTTTTTCGTTTTGTTCCCTGATCAGGTATCCCAGGTTGTTTTCAATATCATCGGTAAGCAGGATGGTTGGCCTGATCTTGCCGGTACCATCACAGGCGGGGCATTTTTCGAGGATCTGAACACTCATTTCGGGTCGGACACGCTGCCGGGTGATCTGAACAAGTCCGAATTTGCTGGGGGGCAGAATCGAATGTTTGGCGCGATCACGTTTCATTTCATCACGCAGTTTTTCGAACAGCTTACGCCGGTTCAACCCCTGGGTCATGTCGATAAAGTCAATTACAACAATACCACCCATGTCACGGAGCCGCAATTGCCTGGCCACTTCCGTTGCTGCTTCCAGGTTAACTTCAAGGGCATTGGTCTCCTGGTTCTGATCCTGGTTTACCCGGTGACCGCTGTTGATGTCGATCACATGAAGTGCTTCGGTATGCTCTATGACAATGTAGGTGCCGCTTCTGATGGTGACAATTTTGCCAAACGAATTTTTAATCTGTTTGTCTATGCCATACTGGTCAAAAATGGGAACCTTGCCGGAATGAAGCTTGACAATATTAACCTTATCAGGCGCAATCCGCTGAATGTAGGTGCGGATTTCCTCATAAAGACCTGCATCGTTGATAACAATATTATTAAACGATTCATTCAGGGCATCACGAAGAATGGCCGAGGTACGGTCAATCTCCCCGATAATTTTTTGGGGAGGCTTGGCGGTCGCAAGTTTTTGTGTAATTATCTCCCAGCGCTTGTAGAGGCTGCGCAGGTCCGAATCAAGATCAGCTACCAGTTTGCCTTCAGCAACAGTTCGGATGATAATCCCGCAATTCTTTGGCTTGATACTGGTAATGAGCCGCTTCAGCCGGTTTCGTTCTTCAGCGCTTTTAATCTTTTGGGAGACGGAAATTTTATCCGAAAAAGGCATGAGCACCAGGTACCGGCCGGCAAAGGCAATTTCGGAGGTAACACGGGGCCCCTTCGTCGAAATCGGCTCTTTGGCGATCTGAACCACAATGTCCATATTGGGTTTGAGCACCTGGGTGATCTTCCCGGTTTTCTGGATATCTTCTTCCAGCTCGAAATCACCAATAGTAAGAACAGCCCCGTTGGAGGACTGTCCCTTCCTGATATATTTTAGCAGGGATTGTATCTGGGGACCCAGATCAAGATAATGCAAAAATGCATCCTTCTCATATCCAACGTCCACGAAAGCAGCATTCAACCCTGGCATGATCTTTTTAATCTTGCCAAAGTAGATATCCCCAACAGAATATTCGTTGTTGGCTCTCTCTTTATTTAACTCTACAAGAAGTTTATCTTCAAGTAAGGCGATTTCAACTTCCGTAGAAGTCGAATTGATGATTAATTCCTTATTCACAGCGTTCCATGTATTACAAAGATGGTACTGACAATAGATCAGTTACCGTGGATGACTTAAGGAATTGCAGCAGCAGGAAGGCTATTTCTTCTTATGTCTGTTCTTGCGCAAGCGTTTTTTCCGCTTGTGCGTTGCCATCTTATGTCTCTTTCTTTTCTTTCCGCTTGGCATAATAAATCAGATTAGAAGTTATTACTTCACTTTTACGTGTGATTTCACTTTATTTACAAAGGTCTTCGCCGGCTTGAAAGAAGGGATGTTGTGGGCGGGAATGATCAATGTGGTGTTCTTTGAAATGTTTCTCCCTGTCTTTTCAGCTCTTTTCTTGATAATAAAACTACCGAATCCTCTGAGGTAAACGTTTTGACCTGTGGTCATGGAATTTTTAATTGAGTCCATGAAAGCTTCAACAGTGGCCTGAACGGCAACTTTCTCAATGCCAGTCTTATTAGCAATTTCTGCTACAATTTCTGCTTTTGTCATGTTTGATGGGTGTTAATAGTTATATATTGTTGTTACTGAATGTCTTTTATTATCTCGTAACGGGCTGCAAATATATGCTTTTTTTGAAACACAACGAAATATTACCAAATATTTCGCATTTCACCATTTCGCTACCTCGCTACCTCGCTACCTCGCTACCTCGCTACCTCGCTATTTCGCTACCTCGCTACCTCGCTATTTCGCTACCTCGCTACCTCGCTACCTCGCTACCTCGCTATTTCGCTATTTTCCCCCTACCTTTGCAATCCTAACCCAAACTCCATGACCTTCTCCCGGCAACTCCTTTCCTGGTATCAACAAAATAAGCGGGATCTTCCCTGGAGGAATACCAAAGATCCATACCTCATCTGGCTGTCGGAGATCATCATGCAACAAACGCGAATCGTACAGGGAACACCCTACTATACCCGTTTTGCAAGAGCCTGGCCTACTGTAACCCTCCTGGCTGCTGCAGATGAACAGGAGGTGCTCAGGATGTGGCAGGGACTCGGTTATTATTCACGGGCAAGGAATCTGCATGAAACTGCCAGGATGATCGTGAAGGATTACAACGGGCAGTTTCCGGATACCTATTCCGGAATAAGGAGGCTGAAAGGAATTGGTGATTATACCGCAGCCGCCATTGCTTCTGTTTGTTTTGGTTTGCCGTATGCCGTGATGGATGGCAACGTTTTAAGGTTTATTTCCAGGCTTTTTGGAATGACAGAGTCTATTGACCTGGTCGAAACAAAGAAAACAATTCTGTCTCTCGCTTCGGATAATATCGATCATCTTAACCCGGGTGATTATAACCAGGCCCTGATGGAATTTGGAGCAATGGTTTGCACACCGGCAAACCCTGATTGTATGAATTGCTTGTTCAAAACCCGGTGTATTGCATTCATTACCAATACAACAGATTCTATTCCGGCCCGCAGTGGAAAAACAAAAGTGCGTCACCGTTACCTTCACTACCTGGTTTTGACGGTAACAGTCCGGGGTAAAGAATTTATATATCTGAACAAACGCACCGGGAATGAGATCTGGAGAAATTTATATGATTTTCCTTCGCTTGAATTTCCTGAAGATAAACGAAATAGTGAACTGCAGCCTGATGAATTCAGGGTGTTTTCACAGGATAATCTGCCTGAAATTTCAGAGGTTTCTGAACCATTTGTTCATTTACTTACCCATCAAAAACTTCATGCAAGATTTTACCGGTTTCATTCCGAAACGTTGATCAATCTCTCATATCCATTGATCCTGCTGGAGGATGTTCACAAATACCCGCTGCCCAGATTGATTCACCGGTATCTTTTGCGAAATCATTTGGTTGGTGATTGATATCCGGCGGATTTGCATTGCCTTTTAATACGATAAGTTACTAAAGTTTCGGGGTTAATAATAATCGGAACACAGCCCCGAATGGGGCGTAATCTATCAGCGATGGGTGTAGCCCATCGGTGTAATAGATTGAGCCCTTTCAGGGCTGGTGGTAAGTAGTTCTGTTGATTATTCAACCCCGAAACCTGAGTTAGTTACACAGAGTTACACGGAGGAGACACAGAGGGCCACAGAGGCAATGTGAATGGCTGATCATGAAAATATTTTTCAAAAGACTTGACTTCAGGTGAAAAATGTAGTATTATTGCAAATTCAAAATGATATCATATTGATATTAAAAAACCCCATATCATGGAAAATGAAAAAGTGAGTTCAACATCATCGGGATACCTTGCTATCCTGGGATTTTTTGTATTACTGGGTCTTGGAATACTGGGACTGGTATTTTATCATCAGGAGGTTATCGGAATCGTATTCTCCATGCTTTGCTTTGCCGGAGCTGTTTTCATCTCCCTCGGTCTGATGGTGGTTAATCCCAACGAATCATCGGTGCTGGTACTTTTCGGGGAATACAAAGGAACCATCAAATCGAATGGTTTCTTTTGGATCAACCCGTTTTTTGTCAAAAAGAAAATTTCATTGCGGGCACGAAACCTTAACCGCGAACCGATCAAGGTCAACGATAAACTCGGCAACCCGATCATGATCGGATGTGTACTTGTATGGCGGGTTCGCGACACATTCAAAGCTGCGTTTGAAGTAGATGATTTTGCCCATTTCGTTGATATTCAAAGCGAATCGGCAACCCGTAAACTGGCCGGGCATTATGCTTATGACAATTTCGACGACGAACAGAAAGAAATTACCCTGCGGGCCGGAGGAGAGGAGGTTCATGAAGCGCTTGAGCGTGAACTTTCAGAGCGTTTAACCATGGCCGGAATTGAAGTGTTGGAGGCAAGGATCAGCTACCTGGCCTATGCTTCAGAAATAGCAGGTGCCATGTTGCGCCGCCAGCAGGCAACAGCCGTAGTTGCTGCCCGTACAAAGATCGTGGAAGGCGCAGTGAGTATGGTTGAACTGGCACTGGACCACCTGAGTAAAAAACACATCATCGAACTGGATGAAGACAAAAAAGCATCCATGGTCAGCAACCTGATGGTAGTGCTTTGTTCCGACAAGGATACCACACCTGTGGTGAATACAGGTACATTACATCAGTAAACTTCACATGGCGACAAAAAAGGTATTCATGCTCCGGGTAAATCCGGAAATTTATGAAGCGCTTGAAAAATGGGCGGCGGATGAGTTCCGGTCGGTGAACGGTCAACTGGAATGGGCCATTGAAAAAGTGCTGAAAGAGGCGGGGCGGATGCCTAAAACAAGTTCATCGAATCCAGGTGGAAACATAGGAAAAAATAAGGGAGTATGATAAAACCCGAAATGGCTCCCTCCGACTGGCTGCTTGAAGCGTTTGCCCTTTCCGGAATACTGCTCATGACAGGTTTTGTGATCTATCATTACCCGGGTTTGCCGGATACCATTCCAAGCCATTACAATGGTTCCGGTATCCCTGATGATTACTCTTCAAAATCCTCTGTCTGGATACTTCCGGGTATAGGGTTGTTTGTTTATATCCTGCTCAGCCTTATTGCACTGGCACCGTATCAGTTCAATTATCCGATAAAAATCACACCGGCGAATGCTCTGAAGCAATACACAATGGCACTCCGGCTGATCCGGTACCTCAAAGCGGTCATCATCTGGATGTTCTCCTATATCAGTTATTCCACAGTAAAGGTTGTGGATATGGATCAATCTGGACTCGGCATTTGGTTTGTCCCGGTATTTCTCGGGGTGATTTTTATTCCACTGTTCATTTACATTCGTGCATCGTTCAAGCATCGATAATTCATTTTTCGCCTGTAATTATGGTTTTCCTATTTTTGCAAAAAACTATACCATGAATTTTATTGAAGAGTTACGCTGGCGGGGAATGATCCACGACATGACACCCGGTACTGAGGAGCAATTGCAAAAAGAGATGACCCTGGCTTATATCGGATTCGATCCCACAAGCGACTCATTGCATATAGGGAACCTGGCAACTATCATGATGCTGGTACATTTTCAAAGGGCGGGCCATAAGCCGTTTGCTTTGGTAGGCGGTGCAACAGGCATGATTGGCGACCCTTCGGGGAAATCGGAAGAGCGCAACCTGCTTGACGAAACGGTATTGCGGCATAACCAGAATTGCATTCAGAAACAGCTTGAAAAATTCCTTGATTTTGATTGCGGCGCAAATTCAGCCGAAATGGTGAATAACTATGACTGGATGAAGAATTTTTCCTTCCTGAATTTTCTTCGCGAAGTGGGCAAGCACATTACGGTAAATTACATGAGTGCCAAGGATTCCGTTAAAAAACGCATGGAGTCGGGCTCAGGCATCTCTTTCACGGAATTCACCTACCAACTGGTGCAGGGTTATGATTATTGCTGGCTTTTTGAACACAAGCAGGTGAAACTTCAGATGGGAGGCTCCGATCAGTGGGGCAATATTTTAACTGGCACAGAATTGATCCGGAGGAAACTGGGAGGTGATGCCTATGCGCTTACCTGCCCGCTTATCACCAAAGCAGATGGCGGCAAATTCGGAAAAACCGAATCCGGAAATGTATGGCTCGATCCTAAGAAAACATCTCCATATAAGTTTTACCAGTTCTGGCTGAATGCCAGCGACACGGATGCTTCGGAGTATATTAAAAAATTCACCCTGCTTTCAAAAGAGGAAATCGAAGCTCTTCAGAAACAACATAATGAGGCGCCGCATCTCAGGATACTGCAAAAAGCGCTGGCAGAAGAGATAACCATCCGGGTACATTCAGGCGACGATTTACAGGCAGCGATCGAAGCTTCTGAAATCTTATTTGGCAAAGGAACCACCGAAACACTGATGAACTTATCGGAAGAAACGCTGCTTTCTGTATTTGAAGGGGTTCCGCAAAGTGACATATCGAAAGACGAAATAGTAAAATCGCTGAATATTGTAGATTTCCTGACGGAAAAAACGAATATTTTTCCTTCCAAAGGCGAAGCCCGGAGAATGTTAAAGGAAGGCGGGGTCCAGGTTAATAAATCAAAAGTGGATGAAACGGTTTCATTAGGCGCTGCCGAGTTGTTGAACGGAACCTATATCCTTGTGCAGAAGGGAAAAAAGAATTATTTCCTTGTAAAGGCGGTTTAACAGACAACACACGTATAAATAAATACTACCTGTATGACACTCTCTGCCTGCGGACTTATTTGCTCCGATTGCGAATTTTTCGAAAAACAATGTAACGGCTGCCATGCCGTGAAGGGTCAGACATTTTGGGCACTGGAACACATGCCAACAAAAGTGTGCCCTTTGTATGATTGTTCGGTAAACAAACGTGTTTACAAGGATTGTGGCGATTGCTCTGAACTCCCGTGTGCGATGTTCCGCGAGATGAAAGACCCCAATTCATCCGATGAGGAGCACCGCCAGGGGCTCATCGACCGTGTGACCAGGTTAAAGGCTGCTGCTGGTCCGGATTAAAAAAATGAAAATTCTTGTAACATACTGGTCAAAAACCGGGAACACCCGACAGGTTGCTGAGGCGATTTTTAATGCTCTGCCGGGCGAAAAGTTCCTGAAGCCCCTGGATGAGGTTGAAACCCTGGATGAGTTTGATTTGACATTCCTTGGATTTCCGGTGATGCAATTCGGGGTTCCGGCTGCGGCAAGACAATTCATCGCAGATAAAACTGCCGGAAAACAGATCGCATTGTTTGTGACGCATGCCATGCTCAGCGGAAGTGAAGATACCCGGCAGCAGGCTATGCTGGCGAAAGAACTGGATAAATGTTGTTCTGCCTGCAGTAAAAGCACACTCATGGGCTTTTACCATTGCCAGGGAGAATTGTCAGAAACAATGGCAAACGAACTATTATTGAGCGATAATCCCATGCTGATGCAGTTCGCCGCCATGCGGCCGCTCACCACCGGGCACCCCAACCGTTCCGAATTGGATGAGGCACGCCACTTTGCTCTGAAAATGGTTTCCCAACTATAACCCCTGGTTCACAAACTGTTTTGCATAGTATTTTGCAGTCAGTTTCTCCCCGGTGGCCTTTTCGATCATTTCATTCCAGTACCAGCGGCTTCCCGGCATGAAGATCTTCTCTTTAAGATAGTTGCCAACCTCTTTATTCCCGGCAAAACTCTGGAATCTGAAATCCTCCGATTTAATGACGTTGCCTACGATATAGTAATAGAGTTGCGAAGCCAGCAGTTCTCCGAGCAGGTAATTGTGGTAATAGCACGGGTAGGTGGCAATATGGATCTTGGTGGCCCAGTCGGGTTCGTTGCGGCCTTCGGGGCGTTTCATCATCTGGTATTTTTCTACAAGGTCCCACCAGAGTTTGTTGAGATCCTGTTCCGGGTTTTTATACATCTCTTTTTCGAACCGGTACATCACCTGGGCCCAGCGGCTGAATACCAGTTGCTCAAGACGCAGTGTTTTAAAACATGTTTCAGCGATTTTCATCTTTTCTTCTTCACTGATTCCGGCCATGTCTTTCAGCCACTGCGGATTCGAAGAGAACCTTCCGAAGATCATCGCAATGGCTTCGGTGGTAAAGGTATGTGCCGGATCGCGCAGAATGAACGGCAGGGTGGTATCAATGTTTTTATCATACACGGCATGGCCAAATTCGTGGAGCATGGTGTTCATCCAGTATTGATTGGGCTTTACATTGCATAACACGCGCACATCGCCGGCATTGTCAATATCGGTGCAGAAAGCATGCTGGTTTTTTCCCGGTTTTTCATACAGGTCACTGTTTTTAAGCATGTCATCGACCGGAAGTCCGATACCGGCAAAGTACTCTGAGGTGAGTGTTTCAAGGTTCTTATCCTTGTAATATTTATCAAGGTCAACATCATATATTTTCGGTGCCTCCTGGAAAAAGCGGTTCTGGTAATTCCAGGGCATCAGTTCATCCTTGCTTTTCAGGCCGTAATAGTTCACAAAATAGGTGTCAATATCTCCCTTAACCTGTGCAAATGCTTTTGCCGTAAGACTGTCAAGTTCGTCGAAAAGCTCACTTACTTCCCCGGGATCCTGATCACTGAGGGTGAGGCTCATTTCGTGGTAGTTTTTAAAGCCAAGGTCTTTTGCCACTTCATTGCGCAGCTTGACCAGTTTTTTTACATCTTCCGCCACCACGGTCCCTATCTTTTTCTGGGCTTCCCATACTTCCCGCTGGTATTTCACATCCTTTGAAGTGCTCAGCACCTCTTCCACATCATTGTCAGACAGTTTCTTCCCTTTTACCTCCGTACGGAAATTGCCGTATTTCTGTTCAATGACCGTACCCATGCGAACCATGGCATTCAGCTTGCCGGTATCGGCTTTGGCCATGAGGAACGAACGGTAAAGAACATCGAGCTGACGATTCAGTAAACTGTCGGTAATCATTCCCGACACCTTGATCTCTTCAAGCTTTTTCAGGGATTCTTTGTTTGAAAACAACGCCATCACCCGGAGATTCAGGTCTTCGGCCTTTTTAAAATCCTCCGGCTTGCCTGAAATGGCAGCATCCCAGGAAGCAATGGTTGTTTGCTTATACAACGGAATCAGCACCGAATCGTGCTTCCGGATAAAATCGGTAAGTTCTTTTTTCATTTTTTCCTGTTTGGAAGAGCAGCCCGTGATCAGTATTACTGAGAATACCCCCGCTGCAATTAACCTGATTGCTTTCATTGCTTTCATTGCTTTCATTGTTTGCATTGTTTGCATTGTTTGCATTGTTTGCATTGTTTGCATTG
>CAZVNF010000151.1:7371-9382 GCA_964628215.1 uncultured Draconibacterium sp. | reverse complement strand
AATGTGAAATGTGAAATGCGAAATGCGAAATATGATAGCACGGACCTCATACATACAGCTGATCTTTCTTCTCCTGGGCTCTTTGGTGCTGTTGTTTATTGTGGCACCCCTTGCAGGGATGTTCCTGAATACTACACCTGCCCAGGTATTTGAAACAGCCCGTGAAGCGGAGGTACGGGATAGTATCTGGCTTACGATATACACCTCGCTGGCCGGTACACTCGTTTTTTCGATTGCAGCCATCCCGCTGGCATACCTGCTTGCACGGAAACAATTCCCTATGAAAAGCATTGTAACCGGCATAATTGATCTGCCTGTGGTCATCCCCCATTCTGCAGCAGGAATCGCCCTGCTGGGCTTTGTATCTCGTGATTCAGTGCTGGGGCAGATGGGTTCCGCGGTGGGACTGAACTTTGTAGGCCATCCTGCCGGAATTGCCATCGCCATGGCTTTTGTAAGCATCCCCTACCTCATTAATGCAGCCAGGGATGGATTTTCCGGTGTTCCCGTCCGTCTCGAAAAGGCTGCAAGAACTCTCGGAGCATCGCCGCAAAGGGTGTTTTTTACCATTTCCCTGCCGCTGGCGTGGCGAAACATTGTATCGGGGCTGATCCTGATGTTTGCCCGGGGAATGAGCGAGTTCGGCGCAGTAATCGTGGTTGCATATCACCCGATGATCACCCCGGTGCTGATCTATGAAAGGTTCGGGGCTTTCGGGCTGAAATATGCCAGGCCTGTGTCGGTATTGTTCATTTTGATCTCGCTGGGCTTGTTTATTTTGTTGAGGTGGATGGCGAAGGAGAGAAAAAACGAGGTAGCGAGGTAGCGAGGTAGCGAGGTAGCGAGGTAGCGAAATAGCGAAATAGCGAAAGATGCTGGAATTAAAAAATATTTCGAAGCGGTTTGATGATTTTTCGTTGAAGGAGGTTTCTTTCACGGTGGAGCGGGGTGATTATTTTATCCTGTTGGGGGAGTCGGGAGCGGGGAAGTCGATGGTTCTGGAAACCATTGCAGGACTGGTGGTTCCTGATTCCGGATTCATTATCCTTGATGAAAAAGATATTACAAAAGAAAAAATCCAGCACCGGAAAGTAGGACTCGTTTTCCAGGATCATGCTGTATTTCCGCATATGACGGTTGGAGAAAACATAGCCTATTCCCTGCATGGCCTCGGCCTTACCCGGGAAGAAAAAAACGAGAGGATACAGTCAATTGCCAGTGAACTGGGAATCAAGGAATTGTTAACGCGCATGCCAGGCACCCTGTCGGGCGGGGAACTTCAGCGTGTAGCCCTTGGCCGGACATTGATACAGCAGCCTGAGATATTGTTGCTGGATGAACCGCTTTCGTCGCTTGATATGCGGCTGAAGGGTGACCTCCGGCGTTTGCTCCGGTCCATTCACCGCAAGGGGCAAACCATTTTGCACGTCACACATGATTATGAAGAAGCCTTGTCGCTGGGCACCCGAACCGCAGTGATCCACAAGGGAACCATCATTCAGTCCGGAACCCCTTCGCAGGTGTTCCAGAATCCCGGGTCTGAATTTGTTGCCCATTTCATCGGGGTCAGGAATTTTTTCGCAGTCACCCTTGTTACTGAAAATCACATTACCTTTGCATATACGTTCAATAAAATTGCGGTCAGGATCGTAACAGAGGCAAAAGATGGAGCAGGATTTATCCTTATCCGGGGAGAGGATATAATATTGTCGGCGATACCGGTTGAAACCAGTGCCACCAATAATTTTCCGGGAACGGTCGTTGAAATCGTGCCAAACTCAGGCGGAGTGGATGTTACCATTGATGCCGGTATTGAAGTGCATGCACTGATCACCCGCGAATCATTGGAGAAACTGGGCCTGAGAACCGGTTGTGCCTGTTGGGTGCACTTTAAAGCCACCGCCGTAAAATACATCCCCCGGTAGGGGCAAGGCTTGCCCTTGCCCTTGATTACCATTGCCCTTGATTACCATTGCCCCCGATTTCCAATGAATTTGAAATAGAATTTGAA
>CAZVNF010000151.1:0-7271 GCA_964628215.1 uncultured Draconibacterium sp. | reverse complement strand
TTGCCCTTGATTACCATTGCCCCCGATTTCCAATGAATTTGAAATAGAATTTGAAATAGAATAAAACACCGGAATTTGAAATCTGAACATGTAATGATATCCTTTGAAGATGCTTTAAATACTGTGCTTTCTCAAAAATTTCGTCTCGATAACGAACGGGTTGACTTGTCGGGGTCATTGGGCAGAATTCTCGCAGAAGATGTTTTTTCCGACATGGACATGCCGCCGTTTGATAAATCTGCCGTGGATGGGTTTGCATGCATGCTGAAAAGCGGGTCAACAGATACGATGACCCTGCAAATCATTGAAACTATCCCGGCCGGAACAGTGCCTCAAAAAGCCATTTTACCCGGACAGTGTTCCAGGATCATGACCGGCGCCATGGTCCCTTCCGGGGCCGGCAGCGTGATTATGGTGGAAGATTCCGAAATAGTCGGGGAACAACTGGTAAAAGTGACCCCGATTCCCACTGGAAATAATATTTGTTACCGGGGAGAAGATATCCGAAAAGGCGACCTGGTATTGCAGCGGGGCATTCAGATCACCCCTGCCCGCATAGCCGTTCTGGCGAGCGTTGGAGCCGTAACCCCTTTGGTGGCAAAGCTTCCCCGGATAGCCATTATTTCCACCGGGGATGAACTGGTAGAACCGGCAATAACCCCCTCCCTGGCGCAGATCCGAAACTCCAATGCCATGCAGCTGGAGGCCCAGGTAAGAACTGTTCCTGCCAACCCTGCCTATTACGGGATCGTAACGGACGAAGGCCCTGAATTGAGAAAAATCATCGATCTCGCACTGTCAGAAAACGATGTTGTGCTGCTCACCGGAGGAGTTTCGATGGGTGATTACGATTTTGTTCCAGGGGTGATGCAGGAGGCCGGCATTGAAATTCTGTTTAAAAGCATTGCTATACAGCCCGGGAAGCCCACCGTGTTTGGCAGGCACAACAACACATTTATATTCGGACTGCCCGGCAATCCCGTATCTTCTTTCGTATTGTTCGAAATAATGGTAAAGCCGTTCCTGCGAAGGCTGATGGGCTGCACAGCAGAGTCTGTTGAGTTTAAACTTCCTATGGGCGTTGATTTTTCGCGGCGCAAATCAGCGCGGAAATCTATGATCCCGGTAATCATAAGGGATGGAGCGGTTTACCCGGTCGAATACCACGGATCGGCACACATCAATGCATATAGCGTGGCGAACGGGATCATGGCCATGGAGATTGGAACCACCATCGTTAAAATGGGAGAGCAGGTATATGTACGACCGCTATAACCGGAAGATCAGTTACCTGCGTGTTTCGGTTACCGACCGGTGCAACCTGCGCTGCACTTACTGCATGCCGGCAGAAGGAGTGAAACTGCTGGATCACAAAGACATCCTGAGTTTTGAGGAGATCGTGGAAGTGATCCGTGAAGCGGTTACAATGGGGATCACCAAGGTGCGAATCACCGGGGGTGAGCCACTGGTGCGTAAAGGCATCATCTCCCTGATAGAAAAAATAGCCATGGTCGGAGGTATCCTTGATTTCGGGCTGACCACCAATGGCATCCTGCTTTCAAAATTTGCGGACGACCTTGCCAAAGCCGGACTTCACCGCATCAATGTCAGCCTCGACACGCTTGACGCTGAAAAATACAGGATCATCACGCGCGGCGGCGATATACAACAGGTATTCGAAGGAATCAGGGCGGCGAAGGAAGCAGGTTTGACGCCCATAAAAATCAACTGTGTGGTACGCAACTCCTCGGATGAACCTGATGCACTGGAGGTAAAACAATATTGCCGGGAAAATGGGCTTGAGGCCCGGTTTATCCATGAAATGAGCCTTGCTGACGGTTGTTTTACCATCGTCGAAAATGGCCATGGCGGCGACTGTGTAAATTGTAACCGTTTGAGGCTTACCGCCAGCGGGATGATCCGCCCGTGCCTGTTCAACGACCTTCAGTTCAGCACAAGAGAATTGGGCATACGTGAGGCGCTTGAAAAAGCGGTTGGGTTAAAACCAGAGAAGGGAAGCGTGAATCTGACGGGAGGGTTTTATGATATCGGGGGGTAGTGAGGTAGCGAGGTAGCGAGGTAGCGAGGTAGCGAGGTAGCGAAATAGTGAAATAGCGAAATGGTGAAATGGCGAAATTAGAAAAAAGAGAGTTTTCCCATGTGGATGAGCTGGGGAAGGCGAACATGGTGGATGTGAGTTATAAAAATTTGCAGTTGCGTACTGCGGTTGCTTGGGGCCATATCAGGCTTTCGGAAGGGACCCTTGACCTTATCAGGGAAAACAAAATGAAGAAAGGGGATGTGCTCACCATTGCTGAAATTGCAGGAATCCAGGGGGGAAAGCGCACCAGTGAGTTAATTCCACTGTGCCACCCGCTGCAAATCACCAAGCTCGAGGTGAAAGCCACGATGGATGATACGGGGGTGAAGGTGGAAAGCCTTGCCCGATGTACCGGTCAAACGGGTATTGAAATGGAGGCGCTTACGGCTGTTTCTGTGGCGTTGCTCACCATTTACGACATGTGTAAGGCGGTGGATAAAAATATGGTGATCGGGGAGATCAGGTTGGTTGAGAAGATGAAGGTGGACGTGGGATGAGAGAAGGGAAAAGGTGAGCAGAAAAAAGTGAGCAGGAAAAAGTAAGCAGGAAAAGGTGAATGAATTAAATAGTTGGATATGCAGATGATCAGGATTACTTCAGTTAATATTTCGGAGCAGAAAGGCACTATCAAGAAGCCGGTTGATCAGATAGGGCTGACGCATTACGGGGTGAAGGACGATGCCCATGCAGGCCACTGGAACCGGCAGGTAAGCCTGCTTGGCACAGAGAGTATTGCGAAATTTGAGGCGGAGGCAGGCCGGAAGGTGAATCCCGGTGAATTTGCCGAAAACATTACAACCGAAGGCATGGATCTTTGGAAAACACACCCACTCGACCGGTTTACCTCCGGGGATATTGAGATGGAAGTGACCCAGATAGGCAAGGAGTGTCATGGAACCAGTTGTGCCATCTTTAAGGAAGTAGGCAACTGCGTGATGCCCAAAGAGGGGATTTTCTGCAGGGTGCTGAGCCCGGGCATCCTTGCAGCAGGCATGGAACTGGAATATCACCCGAAAATGTACAGGATCCTTGTCATCACTTTGAGCGACCGTGCTTCAGCGGGAGAATATGAAGACCGTTCAGGTGTCCGGATCCGGGAATTGATGACGGAATTTTTCGAATTGCAGGCTCTTCACCATTTTATCCACTATTCACTGATCCCCGACGATCCACAGAAGCTGGAGGAGTTGCTGCATAAAGCCAAAGAAGAGCTGATAGACCTTGTGATCACCACCGGCGGGACCGGGATCGGCCCGCGCGACTTCACCCCGGATGTGGTAAAACCCTTGCTGGATAAGGAGATCCCCGGCATTATGGAAATGATCAGAATGAAGTATGGTAATGATAAACCTGCAGCGTTGCTCAGCCGGTCAGTGGCTGGTGTGATGGGCAAATCGCTGGTGTTCACCCTCCCGGGAAGTGTCAGAGCCGTAAATGAATACATGGAGGAAATATCAAAGTCGTTGATGCATATGATGTATATGCTGCACGGGTTGGATGTGCATTAGACGACATCAAGGTCCAATTTCAAACTCCAAAAAAAAGACCATCCGGTGTGGATAGTCTTTTCGCTTGAAAAAATTGAATGGTTTAACGAACGTAATCATAACCCATAATCTGGGCAGGATTGAATACGGTCATGCTTTTGGCAACCATTAAATCATAGATCATGGCGTTTCCACCGTATAATATTGATTTGGCATCATATCCCAACAGCCTGAGATAGGCGCCGAGATACGCACTGGTTTGTCCGGTATAGCAATATACGGCAATGGGTTTATTGGTTGGCAGGGTCTTCAGATCGGTTGCCACTTTTATGGATTGTTTTGGCTCATACTGCATGGCACCTGGGATGTGACCCGGATCAGCATACTGTGCTGCAGGCCAGTAATTAACAATATAATAGGAAGAAAGACTACCGAAAACGGTTGCATTTGTAACTGATGCAGGGGTAAATCCTTCGGTAAGCAAGGTTGCAACCCGTGCTTCCAAAATCTCCTGACCGGTTGTTTTTCCCGTTGATAAAACAGGCATGGATCCAACGGCTGCTTTGGCAGTTGCAGTTGCGGTAAACTGTGATGCATAGGCATTTCCATTGGCAATTGCGGTGTTCCATTTCCCAGCGAAATCAACATTCCATGCACACATTCCCCATTTCATCGCAAATACTTTACTATACCCCAGAAGCCGGAGTAAAGAGGCTCCGTAACTGGCGGTTTGGCCTGTATAGCAAACAATGGCCACCTTTGTATAGGTTGTAAGATTTACGCTCTTTAAATGGGTTAACAGATCGGCGAAGGCCACATTGTGCGCATTTTGAATGTGCCCAAGGGCAAAATCGGCGGAAGAACGGACATCAATGATGTAAACCTGGTTTGTTTCATTCAGGGTTTTAACATCAGTAGCCGTAATCAAGGAAGGCATGTCGGTATTCACATAATCCTTTCCTGATGGGGAACCGGTTGACTCCAGGTAATTGGCAAGGGTTTCTGATTCATTGATTTGCGGAATTACTTCTTCATCATCTTTTTTACAGGATGTTACGAGGAAGATCGCAAACAGGATGCTGAGCATCAGTAATCGTGATTTTTTCATGTTGTTTGTTTTACGGTTTAATTTAAGTGAGAATTATTTACTGAACAGAATTATTTTGCAAACCAGGATGAGGGTAATTTGCCATCGACTACAATGCCGGCAGAGGCTGTGGCTTCCCAGCTTAGAAGATCGTCAGCAAAAAGATAAAGGCTTTTATTTACCAGGGTTCCTCCCTCATTCCGTATATGACAGTTTGAGTAACATGCCTGTCCACCGGCTATTTGTGTACGAGTAGTCCATCTTAAAATATTATGTGGGGAGGTATAATTATAGGTAGGCAGCACGTTGAAACTGGCATACTCCGGAACCCCGTATTTGTCCCAGTTATCCGGTGCGGCAAGTGTGCGGCGTACCAGGGTAAAGTCGAATCCTTTCTTGATGAGGGGAAGAGGATTCACCGCAATTTTAAATCCGAGATAGGATGGCACCCTGGCGCCATCACCATGAATATGACAACTTCCGCAGTTGTTATAGTCCTGCGAATGACAAGTTTGACAATTGAAGCTTTTATAATGCATCGCATGAAAGGTATTGCTGGAGGCGATACCTGTATGACATTTTTCGCAGGTTGGCAGCTTCTCATAAGCATACCGCTGTTCCACTTTTTTGCCATCCCCATGAAGTTCGTCAGCATTGTGACAATCAATACATTTGTATCCGGCTTTGGTCAGGTGAACATCCGGCTTCGTACCCGAAGCCACGCCCAGGTAAGCATGTCCGCCACGTGAAACATGACAGGTTACACATACCGTAACCATGTCGGGTGTTTTATTAAACGCATGGCCGTTTGAGAGTCCTCCACCTCCAATGGGAGGACGAACAATATGACATTCACCGCAGGATGCATGGCATGTGGCACAATTTTTATTATAGCCTTCAATTTGGTGCGCGGGGAGTTTATCAAAATCTTCGGGGCCTGATAATCCGCTGCGAAGTGTTACTTTCCTCTTCTGTCCGGTTCCATGATGTATGCTGGTCTTGAAGTTATCAACGATGGCACGGTGACAAGTGCCGCAAGTTTCTTCATTAAAAACCGAAGGATGTCTGATGAAATCTCCGGAATGAGCCTGAGTTTTATCGTCGGTATTGTCGGTTCCTTTGTGACACCCCACACATCCGGTTTTATAATGGCCCGATAACTTAAACGCAGTGTACCCATCGCCACCCATAAAGACCCGGTCGTATGGTTCATAATGAGGTGCATCTCCACCACAACCCCCGGCCGGAGCAGCCGTATCAGGGCTATACACTTTTTGAAGATGCGCATAGTTGGTATGACAACCCTCACAGGATGCAACACTGTTGGTAGTGGGATCAGCAGATTCCTTTTTCGAACAACCTGCGAGTATTACCATTATGATCATAAAAACCATAAAGAGCTGGACTGTTGAATTTAAACACCTCATAATCAATAGATTTTATATAAGTATTTGATATTGTAAAGATGGCAGATTATTTTATTGTGAACGCGATAACAGATCCGTCATGACAACACAATAACCATGTTGCTGCACAGGTTAAAACATGATCTAAATCAACATTCCAAGCGATAATATCGTATATTTGCTTTCCAATCGCTAATACATGGTGAAAAAAAACACGTTTTCCGGTTGTACCATCAATGCTCAGCAATGCAAGTGTTTTGAATTGCTTTCAGAAGATGAACAGAGATTACTTGAGGCACAATCAGTTAAAGTAAGGTACAAAAAAGGAGAAATCATTTGTAAACAGGGAGCACTTGCTTCTCATATCATGTATATGGAAAGGGGCCTCGCCAAAGTATTCCTGGATGACGGAGTGAATTCTCTGGTTCTGAAAATAATCCCGGATGGAAACATGCTTGGTCTTTCCTCTATTAATTCCAATAACAACACCTACCAGTATTCGGCAATGGCTTATGTCGACTCCGACATCAAACAGATTGATATACGTTTTTTCAAGCAGATGCTTGGTCAGAATCCAGGATTTGCCCAGGAGGTGATCAATATTCTCGGTTCAAACAGTGTGCAGATCAATGGCCGTTTTTTCTGCCTTACACACAAACAATCTTATGGCAGGTTGGCAGATATACTTCTTTGTTTGTCAGAAAGAATTTTCCAAAAATACGATTTCGAATTACCCTTGTCGCGAAAAGATCTGGCTGAGTTGTCGGGCATGAGCCCTGAAACCGTAATCAGAATGTTGAAGAAATTCAATGATGACGGATTAATCCGCATGGAAGGCAAGTCATTCTGCCTCCTTGATCCCATCCGCCTGAAAAGAATCAGCGAAACAGGTTAAAATCTTATACAATTTAATTAAAATATCGTAATAGTTAGATATGATTGTGTGTGTACTTTTGTTTTCGAAAAATGCATCAGTACCTAACCCTTCTAAAACTAACTATTATGAAAACAAGAAAAAATGTAGCCATCGGGATGCTCCTGATTATGGGTATTTCATTTATGGTAATGTCCCTGAGCGGATGCACAAAAGAAACCGATGCAGTGCAAACCCCTGCAGACCTCCAGTACAAGGACGCCGAACTTAACTATACGGTTGCCGACACCTCCCTGACAGGATGCTACTCCTGTGT
>CAZVNF010000150.1:0-9447 GCA_964628215.1 uncultured Draconibacterium sp. | reverse complement strand
CTCGACAGCATGTTGACAAAAGAGCGGGTTCAGGAGATCAAGAAAGATATTGTGGCAACCGTATCTGAATTTGATGTTCTCATCCTGGGAGCAGGACCGGGCGGCCTTACAGCCGGTTTATACCTGTGCCAGTCAAAAGTGAATACCGTTTTAATCGACATAGCGCTTCCGGGCGGGCAGGTATCAACGACCCATGAAGTTTCCAATTATCCGGGGTTTATTGATCCCCAGCCAGGTTATATGCTTTCGCACAACATGTCGGAGCAGACCAAGTTGTGCGGCACCATATATAAGGTAGCCGTTGATGTTTCGAAAATAGACCTCGACCGGAAAGAAGTGGTTATTGATGAATTTGAGACCATCAAAGCAAAAAAGATCATCATTGCTACCGGTACCTCTCCCAACCTGATGGGGATCCCCGGCGAAAAAGAGATGAAAGGAAAGGGAATATCCTATTGTGCCACATGTGATGCAAAGTACTACGGCGACAAGGAAGTAGTGGTAATAGGTGGCGGAAACTCCGCCGTGGAAGAGGCCGATTTCATCAGCAGGTTCGCCAGCAAAATAACCATGGTGCACCAGTTTGATGCCCTTACCGCCAATAAGCAGGCACAGGATAAACTGTTCGCAAATCCAAAGATCAAGGTGCTTTTTTCGCACGAACCCAGGGCTTTTGTCCGCGAAGGGGATAAAATAAGTACCGAAGTTGAGGATTTAAAAACCAAAACCCTTTCGAAGATTGTCAGCGACGGGGTGTTCGTTTTCATCGGGATGAAACCCAATATCGATTTGTTCCGTGACAAACTTGAACTCGATAAATGGGGCTATATCAAAACAGATGAAGATATGCGTACCAGTATGCCCGACGTTTTTGCCGTGGGTGATGTGATCAGTAAAAAATACCGGCAGATTACGACTGCAGTTGCTGATGGAACCATTGCCGCGATAGCGATTGCAAGGGACCTGGGGTAGTAGATTTTTGTATATTTGCATATGAGAATTTTATTGGTGGAAGATGAAACGTCCATCGCCAATTTCATCAAAGAAGGCCTGGAAGAAGAAGGTTTTGCCATTGATGTGGCTCATAATGGTAAAACTGGCTTGCAAATGGCGATGGATAGCCTGGCGCAGTATGATATCATTCTTCTCGACTGGATGTTGCCCGGTATGAGTGGCATAGAGATATGCAGGTCCATCAGGAAGGAGAACACTGAAATCCCGATTATTTTTTTAACCGCCAAGGATACCACGGACGATGCTGTGTTCGGTCTTGAAGCCGGGGCCAACGATTATATCCGGAAACCTTTTGCTTTCGATGAATTGCTTGCCCGCATCAGGGTGCTGACCCGCAGCAAACAGGCAGACAGCATGATTTTCCGGTGTGGCGAAATTGAATTGAATATTGATTCGCACCGGGTAACGAAAAACGGGAAACCGGTGGATTTAACTCAAAAAGAGTTCTCCCTGCTTGAATTTCTGATGCGCAATAAGGGCAAGGTGAGTCGGAGAACACGCATTATTGAGAAAGTATGGGATATTCATTTTGATTACGACAATTCTGTGATCGATGTGTATATCAACTTTCTTCGAAAAAAGCTGGATGAACCCGGGAGTGATTCCTTTATTGAAACCATCAGAGGGGTTGGATACCGAATCAATGATGACATATGAACCTGTTGTTCAGAGACCGGATCGCTTTGTACAATACTGCGGCGGCTGCCGTTGTTACGTTGCTGGTGTTTATCTCAGTGTACATAGTGGTTTATATTTCCGCATACCGGCATCTTGATGCAAATATTTCCCTGGAAAAAGAAGAAGTTTTCAATAATGTGAACTGGGAGAGTGACACCCTTATTGTGAATATGACGTCGGAGCGGCTGGAAATTGAGCACCAGCAGGATGAAGTAAGTCCGACTTTTCTTCAAATCGTTGATGCGGACGGTGCCCTGATTTTCCGTTCAGCCAACCTCAGAGACGGACACCTCAAATTTGCTCAAGCCCTCACTGAACCTGCTTTTTTCAATATTGAATTCAATGGCAAGCTGATACGGCAGGGACAATTTCCTATGATAAATGACAAAGGGAAAGTGCTTGGACAACTGGCCATAGGTCTTCCCCAGGTTGAATCGGTTCTTATTCTGAAAAATCTGCGGCTTACTTTGTTCATAGCATTTCCACTGGTCCTTATCATTTTTTACCTGGTCACCTCATGGGCCGCCTCACGAGGTATCGCCCCGGTGCATCAACTTATCAGGGAAACCGGACGGGTAAGTGAATACAACATCAGTTCCAGAATTCCCCTTCCCTCCCGAAAAGATGAGATTTATCTTTTGGGCAATACTATCAACGACCTGCTTGGGAGGCTTGAGGTAAGCCTGACCCATGAAAAGCAAATAACTGCGGACATTTCTCATGAATTGAGAACTCCGGTAACAAGCATACGTGGCACTCTGGAGGTGTTGATACGCAAAATACGTGAGCCACATCAGTATGAAGAAAAGATTATACAAGTGATCCACCAGGTAGATGCACTTAATAAGATCATTGACAACCTCCTGCAGTTATCACGGCTGGATGCAGGAAACCTGACAATCAACAAATCGCCGGTTGAACTTGAGTTTCTGCTGGATAAAATTAAAGAAAGATGGCGGCCATCCCTCATTGAAAAAAATTGCCTGCTGTTAATCCGGATAGATAAGGATGTCAGGGTGAATGCGGATGCTGGATTCCTTGAAATTATGCTGGAGAACCTGATCAGCAATGCGGTAAAATATGGTGGAAAAGAACAGCAAATTGTTTGTGCCTGGGATGAAAAAGGCAATAAGCTTTCCATCACTGACAATGGTCCCGGAATACCCCGGGAACAGCTGCCTTATCTTTTCAATCGCTTTTATCGTACCGATGCCTCCCGGAGTTCTGAAGTACAGGGCAACGGGCTTGGCCTTTCCATCGTAAAAACACTTGCCGACCTGCAACATATCCACATTACCGTTCAAAGTGAAGTTAACAGCGGTACCACATTCACCCTGCATTTCAATTCCTTAATTTAAGCAAATTTTAAGAATCGCTTAAGGGAACCTTAACGTGGTTGTAATGACCTTTGCACATAATATTCAGCATTCCATTTTTAAAAAATGATAAAGCAGATTATCCTGATCAGCACAATACTCTTCTGCGGATGGATATTTTTCAGTTCATGCAGCAGTTACAGTGATGATCAAAAACTTATAGAACCAACAGCGAGCCGCGAAGACACCAGTTCCAGCGGAATACCAGGTGCAGGCACCATTCCCTCGGTTGCCTGGGAACGCACAACCGATGAGTTACTTGCCGCATATAAAGCAGAAACCACCTCCACCGCTAAATTTACCGCATATAGTAAAAAAGCGGAACAGGAAGGATACCCAAAGATTGCGCTCCTGTTCAAGGCAACTTCCACCGCCGAACAATTTCATGCCAACAATCACAGGTCTGTACTTGAAGAATCGGGAATAAAAGTTGCACCGATCAACCCCGAGTTTACTGTAAATACTACCAAAGAAAATCTACACGACGCCATTAAAGGGGAATCATATGAAACAACCACCATGTACCCTGAATTTCTGAAAAATGCCCGTGTTGCAGGCAACCCATTGGCATCGCTTAGTATGGCATATTCCCTGAAAACCGGTAAAATAAACCTTGGGCTGTATAAAAAGGCACTTGCGTTGCTTGAAAATAAAACCGCAAAGCCATTGTCAACAGTGTATTACGTTTGTCCTACATGTGGGAACACCTATGAAATAACTCCACCACACCGCTGCGCTGTCTGTATGACCAATGCTGATAAATTCATTAAAATAAATTAACCCAAAAACGATAAAAATGAAGATAAATATACTCCATTGCAATATTCTCCGGTCAGTTTGGCGATTTAATTTTCAAATTGCCATTCTGTTTTTTTTGTTTTTCAGCCCGGTATTTGCCTTAGCTCAAAATTGGTCTGCACTTCCGGGTGGCGGCATGAACGACTGGGTGTATGCCTCCACCATTTATAACGGCGATTTAATTGTAGGCGGAAAATTTACGAATGCCGGCGGGGTGAGTGCGAATCACATTGCCCGCTGGGACGGAACATCCTGGACCCCGCTTGGCATAGGGGTTAACGGCAAAGTTAACGCACTTACGGTCTATAAGGGAAGCCTCGTTGCTGCCGGTGAATTTACCTTTGCCGGGGGTATCGAAACAAATTTCATTGCCCAATGGGACGGAACCGCCTGGAATGATGAGCTGGGTGGGGTTGGAAGTACGGTTACTTCCCTGGCAGTTATTGGAACAGATCTGTATGTGGGGGGATACTTTACCGAAGCCGACAACACCCCGGTAAACTATATTGCCAAAAGAAACAGTTCAGGATGGCATTCACTAGCCGGCGGGATGACTGGCACTGAGGGACAGGTAATGGCATTAACGGTTCATAACGGGGAACTGTATGCAGGTGGATTTTTCACTACAGCAGGAGGTGTCAGTGCAAACCATATTGCAAAGTGGAATGGCACTTCGTGGTCGGCTTTAGGACTTGGAATCAGTAACATTGTATATTCTTTGGCCGAATATAACGGGAATCTGATTGCCGGAGGGTTGTTTTTGAGTGCAGGTGGAATTCCTGCGAATAATATTGCTTCCTGGAACGGAACTACCTGGTCTGCAATGGGTGGCGGAATGGCCGGTACATTCTACCAATATGTTTTTGCACTGACAGTATATAACGGGAATCTAATTGCAGGCGGATATTTTACCATGTCCGACGGTCTGCCTACCAATGGCATTGCCAGATGGAATGGTACAAACTGGAGTGCGATGGGAGGAGGTTTTTTTTATCCGGCGAATGTTTACGGAGCGCACACCCTTTGTATATATGGCACTGATTTAATCGCAGGTGGACTATTCTCATCAGCTGGAGGTGCAAGTGCTGCGCATATAGCCAGCTGGAACGAACCTGTTGTTCCGGCATCACTGGCCATACAGAATGATACGGTTTTCAACGGCACATACAATTGTTATAATGCAATCCAAACCATTACCCTTGCCGGTAATGGAACCTCATTCGTCATCCAGGATGGCGGAAATACCACAATGATTGCCGGGCAAAGTATCCTGTTTCTTCCCGGGTCAAAAGTTGATTCAGGCGGATACCTTTCGGGGTACATTACCACATCCGGACAATTTTGCGGAATGGCAGCACGTGCCATTATTGCTTCAGCAAATATGGATGACGCAAGGCCATTAACCAGGGAAAAGACCCTGGCAAAAGTTTATCCCAACCCTTCAGGTGGTGTTTTCTTCATTGAGTCTGCCGATCAGGAAAAACCGTTGAAAATACATGCGCAGGTATACAATATGCTTGGAGACAAAATTTTGACATCTACATTTTCCGGGGAGCAGAAACAACGATTTTCAATATCAGAACAGCCCGCGGGGGTCTACTTTATCCGTCTTAGCTCTGACGACAAAATGGAGACTATTAAAATAATCAAACAGGAATAAGCCTCCGGGAAACTGTTTGATCAACCCCTATTCCCCATTTCATTTATAAACGGATAAACCTTTTAAAGGTTAGTCCGTTTTTTTTTCGCTTAAACAGACCAAAATTCTGGTTTTCAGCACAGCATTATTACGGATTTCCACAATTGATTACAAAAAATATGGTAGATATCTTTACTGTATCTGCCTTTTTTTATAATAATATTGTAGTCTGCATATACTCATCCCATTAATGTGAACAACTTATGAGTCGGTTTCTGAAGTTCAGCATCATCCCAGCCATACTATATTTTTCACTTATTCCTGTATTACAAATATCAGGACAATCTATTGAAAAATTGCTAAAGAGCAGTCATAACCCGCATAGTACCGATTGGAAAGATTTAAAGAGGGCAGAGTATATCGAACGCGGAAGGTTGCTGCCAGATGGTTCAAAATCATCGCCAGATGCCGTTTTCAATGAATGGAATTCATATATCAGCACAAATCGGGCCCCTTCGGGGAACTGGGTTTCCGTTGGTCCGTCAACTGTACCAGTACCAGGACCTTCTGGATATTTAGGATTGGGAAGGCTCAATGTGATTGCCTTTCATCCCACTGATCAAAACAAGATATATGCAGGGGCTCCTTCCGGTGGTTTATGGATTACAACCGACAACGGAACAACCTGGAATCCGGCAACAGACAATCTTGCAACACTCGGTGTTTCTGCTGTGGTTGTTGACTTCGCCAATACGAGTAACATTTTAATCGGAACCGGTGACCGGGACCATTCTGATACCCCGGGAATGGGGGTTTTCAAAAGCACAGATGGTGGATTAAACTGGTTGCCCTCAAAAACCGGGATGGGAAATGTAACTGTGGCTAAATTGATCCAGCATCCCGGAAATTCACAGGTTTTTTTAGCTGCAACCACGAGTGGAATGTTCAGATCGTTTAACAGTGGAGCAACATGGACAATAATAAAGGCAGGTAGTTTCAAAGATGTATGTTTCAAGCCCGGCAATCCGGATGTTGTTTATGCATCCTCCACGGGCAATTTTTACAGGTCTGTAGATAACGGGCTCTCATTCAGTCAGATTACTTCCGGATTACCTTTTGTCGAATATCCAATTGATGAGCGGGGGGCTATTACAGTAACTACGGCCAACCCGAACTATGTTTACTTTCTTTTATCAAACTCGACCGGAGGTTTCCAGGGAGTCTACCGTTCAACCAACAGTGGGTTGACATTTTCCACCAGGTCCACATCTCCAAATATCCTTGACGAGTCATGCGATGGTAGCGGAAACAGTGGAAGGGGGTGGTATACGCTTGCGATTGCCTCTGATCCTGCCAGTGCTGAAACCATCTACGCAGGGGGAGTAAATATCTGGAAATCAACAGATGGTGGGATTACTTGGGCTATAAGGACCCATTTTACAGACGATTGCGGTGTGCCTGCAGTTCATTCAGATTTCCATTTCCTTGGATTCTCTCCTGTTAACAGCAGGTTATATGCCGGAAATGATGGTGGCGTCTATTATTCCGCCAATGCCGGAAACTCATGGACCGACTGTACGGCAGGAATGGTCATCGGACAGATTTACAAAATTGGCCAGGGCCAGACAGATCCGTTAAAAACAATCTGTGGATTTCAGGATAACGGGACGCAGGTGAACTTATCAACAGGATGGATCGCTGCCGGCGGAAATGATGGTATGGAATGTGCCATTGATTTTCAAAATTCCTCATACACCTACCATTCCAAAATGTTTGGGGCCATTTTCAGGAAGTTTGACAATGCCAGCGAACTCCAGATTGCCGGTGAAGGCATTTTGGGGATAACAGAATCCGGTTCATGGGTAACTCCATTTATTCTCAGTGAAAATGATCCGAAAAAAATGTTTATCGGGTATAAAAATGTTTGGAGGTGCAATGATGTAAGTTCGAACACTCCTGTATGGACAAAAATTTCCACAAGTGAAACGACTGATTGTTTAGTACTGGAACAATCACCGGCCAATATTGACATTTTGTATGTTGTTCACAATGATCTGTTGCAGCGAACGGACAATGCAAATGCAACCTCCCCCGCATGGACCTTATGTACCCTTCCGGGAGGTATTACCCCGACGGACATCGAAGCGCACCCAACGGTTGCAGGTACGGTCTATGCCATTTCAGGTTCTAAAGTGTACAAGTCCACGGATAAAGGGTCCTACTGGAGCCTGGTACCAGGATTTCTCCCGAACATTCCGATCAATACGATCGTTTATGATAAAAACAGCAGTGAAGGTCTGTATATTGGAACCCAGACCGGTGTTTTGTATAAAAATTCAACCATGTCAAATTGGGCTGTTTTCAACACCAACCTGCCATTTGTTGATGTAAGGGAACTTGAGATTTATTACAACAGCAATCCCGCGAATAATAAGATCATGGCTGGAACCTTTGGTCGCGGACTGTGGAAATCTGATCTTTTTTCTGCTGCAACTGTAATCCCGGTGGCAAATTTCTCCTCCATTCCGGTTGTTCCTTGTCAGGGGCAATCAGTGCAATTATCAGATTTATCCACCAACAATCCTACCTCATGGACATGGTCATTTACCCCTGCCAGCATAACCTATTTAAACTCAACTAACAGTTCTTCTCAGAATCCTCAGGTTCAGTTTAACACAAACACGGTTTATTCAGTTCAGTTAATTGCCTACAATTCTGTCGGGCCCTCACTTGCTATCACAAAAGTTGTATCGGTAGGCGGAACCAGTTCACCACGATCCGAATCTTTTGAAACGGGGATTATTCCTGAAAGCTGGGATATCGTAAATCCCGATGGAGGCACCACCTGGAAGGTTACCAATGCATATGGAAACGGGATAAGTGCGAATGCTGCGTTTATGGACTTTTACAGCTATTATTCTCCAAAACTCGGTCAGATTGATGAAATGATTACTGAGCCCGTTATACTCACCGGCACAACCAAACCATATCTGACGTTTAAAGTTGCCTACCGTCCCTACCCGGATATTGCTGATACCTTAAAGATATTTCTTTCAACAAATTGCGGGAATACCTGGGGAACAACCCCCATCTACAAAAAATCAGGAAATGTGCTGGCAACAGGGACGAGCCTTGCTTCTCCATTTATACCTTCAGTTTCAACTGAATGGCGCCTCGATTCAGTAAACCTTACGCCCTATATCAATGGGTCAGTTAAAATTAAATTTCAGGCGGTAAGCGCATATGGGAATAATCTCTATATCGATGACATATTTATTGGAGAACAGGTGCCCTTTATCGATGTGACCTCACCGAATGGTGGTGAAAGCTGGCAGCAGGGAACGAATCACGCCATCACATGGTCTGACAATATCAGTGAAAATGTAAAAATCGAACTTTATAAAGGAGGGAGTCTTAACTCCACGATCGTAGCCTCAACTGCCAGCAGCGGGAGCTATTCCTGGACAATTCCATCGGGCCAGGCTGCTGGCAGTGATTATAAGATAAAAATCACCAGTACCACAAATGGTCTCCTTAACGATGTGAGCGCCGCTGATTTTTCCATTTCTTGTCCAACATTTGTTGCCGGTACTATTGCCGCAAGCCAGAACATCTGTGCGAATAGCGCTCCTGCCCAGATTACTGCCACAGTGCCAACCGGAGGTAATTCCCCATATACATACCAATGGCAAAGTTCGTCCGATAATGTGAATTTTTCTGCTATCAGCGGTGCAACAAACTTAACATATTCTCCGGGAATTTTAACGATTACAACTTATTACCGACAGATCCAGACCTCATCAGGAGGCTGTGGAACTCTGAATACCAATGTGGTTACTATTACCGTTTCACCAGGGCTTGCAGTAAGTGTTTCAATTACAGCTTCGGCAAACCCGGTGTGCTCCGGTACATCGGTTACATATACAGCAACCCCCACCAATG
>CAZVNF010000149.1:0-9586 GCA_964628215.1 uncultured Draconibacterium sp. | reverse complement strand
CATAGGCCAGTCATTGCTTTCCAACAGTTCATAAAGCTGTTCCTGCCCCAGGGCCAATAAAAATTCATTGAACGACATGGGGTAGAGGGTTAGAAAATCCACCTTGCCCACAGGAAACGATGTTTTCTGATGCAAGGTGATCCCGAGAAGGGATCCGGCTGCGATGATATGGTACTGCGGAGCATTCTCGCAAAAATATTTCAGGGAGGTGATTCCCCTTTCAGCTTCCTGGATCTCATCAAGAATGATCAATGTATTGTCAGGCCGTATCCTGATCCCTGTTTCAATTTGAAACGCGGTGATGAGCCTGTTTACATCAAAGTCTTCTTTGAATATCGATTTCAGAGAATCGGAGGATTCGAAGTTGATGTAAGCAACCTGTTCATATTCTCTTCTGCCAAATTCCTTCATGAGCCAGGTTTTACCCACCTGCCTTGCTCCCTGGATGATCAAAGGCTTCCTGCTCTTTGACTTTTTCCACTTCGACAATGCTGTCAATGCAAATCGCTCCATACGCTTATTTTGCACAAATATACAAAATAACGCACGTATTATTGTATGTGCTTACATTTTATCGCACGATAATATGTGAAGGTGTTTTAACCTTCATTGTCGTTTCCTGTTATTCTTTTGCCAATTTGCAGGAGGTGTTATCCATTCTCAACTCCCATTGAATAAAATAACAACATTATTTTCTCCTGTCAAAAGTAAACATTAAAAGATCATACATTATTGTTATATGAGTTATGTGTAAATATATAAATGTGATCATGCTGGTCATGTGATAAATTCCAGGTAATTGTCCTGATTGATCACTGAAAATTCTGCATCAGGGTAATCTTCAGCCCATTTACGCGGAGTTTTAATCGTTTTTGCACCCCATTTGAATTCATAGCCTAATAATTTTCCGTCTCGTTCTTCGATCAGATCGATTTCCTTTTGTTCATAGGTGCGCCAGAAAAAGATATTTGCATGCATGCTTGTGTATGCCCTTTTCTTCATCCGTTCCATAAATAGGAAGTTCTCCCACAGATTTCCCGTATCGTTGCGGATTTCCAGCTGGTTAAAATTCGATATGATGGCATTACGGATCCCGTTATCGTAAAAATAATACTTATTTTTTTTGCTGATCTCACTTCTCAGATTACTACTATACCCGCCAAGACTGAACAACACAAAGGACTTTTCAAACAGATCAATATATCGCGCTACTGTTTTAGAATCAATCTGGAGTGTTCGGGAGAGTTCTGTAAGGGATACAAGGTTGCCGACCTGGAATGCCAGAAGGCGCAACAAATTCAGAAGCAATTTCGAGTTTTTCACGCGATCCACTTCAAGTATATCCTTCAATAAATAGGCATTCAGGATTTCGTTGAGGATTTCGATTTTGTCGGTTTTCTTTGTCGCGGTGATGACCTCCGGATATCCGCCGAAAAGAAGAAAGGATTCCATGTTTTCCCTGAGATCAAACCTGTTGAATTGTGAGAGAAGTTCACCTTGTGAAATGGGGTAGAGGGTGAACGTCTTTTTTCTTCCTGTGAGTGGTTCACCAACCTGACCGAGCAGTTCAAACGAGGATGATCCTGTGACCAACAGGCGCAGGTTTTCAGTGTAATCTGTGAGTATTTTCAATCCCTGCCCAATATTCTTTATTTTCTGTGCCTCATCGATCACAATCAGATCAAATCCCGATGCGAACTCTTTTAATTGGGTAAGATCCCCAGTCTCAAAAAGTTCGTTAATCCGGATATTATCTCCTGTTTCCGCCCGAAACTTGTATTTTGTGTTCTCCAGGAAATGATTTACAAGGGTGGTTTTACCCGTTCGCCTTGGCCCGAGTATGATCACCACTTTCCCCGGCTGGAGGTGTTGGTGGAGATCCTGTATGGCCCTGTCGATATACTTTTTCATAATTTAAGGATTATAATTCCTCAAATTTAGCCAAATTTACGGAATTTCATTCCTGATAGTCAAATATTATTTTCACATTACAAATCATTTTGCAGGGCAAAGTACTTCGCTTCCTCCAATGCATTTGTTTCAGCGAAGTGGTGGTGTTCATGCACAGTTCCTGTTATTATCCCGGATAATGAAAACAAGCTGAAGGTAATGGAACCGATTGATAATTCAGCAGGTCCGTATGTTATGTATGACTAGAACATATCTCCGAAAAGGTTTCTTAAGAGGGTTGTTTTTCCGGATTACCTGGGTCCGGTCACTGTTATAACAGGAAACTTTTCTGACAGATCAAGAATCTTTTGGCTGATTTCTCGCTTAATCATGATATCACTTAATTAGTCTTGTACAAAATTGCAAAATAAATTCTAAATTGTACAAAACCATGTAATTATTTTTTAAATATCAGATTTACAATGAGTTTAAAATAACATATTACTTCATACTTAAAGCACTTGTCTTATCAAGTATTTCTTTGACTTTTTGTTGAATCAATTCAATTAAAAAACCATTCTCAGTGATGTCGACCAGTTTTTCATAATCTTCACCCTCAAGTATCCAATCAGAATACAGCCACCTGTTATTTGGTACATCGCCTTTTACAAGGACGTGCTGTAATTCTAGTATCAGTGGGTTCTCCTTGGGTTCGGATGCTGCATCCGATGCATCTTTTATCCCATAAAATAATGCGCAAAGTTCAGCCTCGAAACCTAGGCAAATAAAATACCGCTCATCCCAATTCTCTGGCTTGAACTGGATCTCTGAGTATGTTTGCCCGAACTCTTTGTCTTGATGGATTTTTTCTATTCCTCTAATATTTAGGTTGCATGCCTTTTTTGAGAATTCCTTTAACACGGAAAAAATAAAGGATTTTTCTTTTTGCCCTAAAAACTCCAGCAACTCTGCAGAATAATTTTTAGCGATTTCTCCTTCCCGTTGATAAAATGTGTTCCCTTAGCCATATTAAAATGTGATTCCTATAATTGATCTCTTTATACCTTGCTGAAAAATCTTTTCTTCTTTCTCTTGTTATGCTCGTTTTATCTGGTGAACCTCCCTCAAGGGAGAGATAGATAATGTAGATTTCGTCTTCCTGATATTTGAATCCTTTTTCAATTGATATATATCGTTCAATTTGCCGCTCCTGATCTTTTGCACCCCAAATTTTGTTCTCAATGATTATTGAATATGCATTATCTCGAATCCTTATATCTATCCGGTTCTTTTCAGCGGTAATCTTTGGTTCGACCAGCTGTAATGCAGAAAATGGATACCCCAGAAAATCAAAGAATATTTTTAGGAGTATATAGTTTTTATCAAAGGTATAATGCAATAATTTGGACAGAATACGGCTTTGGGCATTTTCATTTGCATGTATCTCATCTAACAAGTTGATATTAAATGGTAATCTCCGTTTTTCAGCTTCAAGCTTTTCCTTAAAATCATTTTTAAACGCTAGTATTCTAACTATAGCTTTATCATCCGCTGCTTTAAATTGTTGTAACAATGATAACACCTTATCCATTTCCAAAGTTATAACTTCTCTAAAATCCTCACCATGCTTACCGTATCCATCTCACAATATTTCAATAGATTCTTGCTTTTTCGAGATACGGATTCTGAATCACTATCAAAATATAGGCTTTCATATGTTTCACTGGCAGTTCCGCCTTCCTGGATCTCAAGATCAGAATAGGATAGGTCAGGTGCCAGTGCCGGGAGAACCGCTTTAAGGGAATAGGACCCATTCATTTCCGGTTTGTACAAGTGTCTCCTTCGGAATGGAACCATGAGATCCGCAAACCGTTCAAACAACGGTTCGATGCGGTGTGCATAATCCGGGAAATCGCGGGCAATCTCCCGCAGCCGGTTCATTTCAAATCCCTGGTTCCAGACGATAATGCTACCACTATTGCCAAGACGGGCCAGCAATTCTTCAATGAACGCAGGTCGTGGATCATCAGGTGGGGTACCCAGAAATTCGTAATGTTCTATAAAACCATTTTCTGATCTCTGTACATGCAGGGAAAACTGGAAAGGAATCTGCTGGTAAGGCCGGCTTTCATCATGGATCGGTAACGCCGGGAAGATCGTTTCGAAATCCATAAAATAGAGTGGGTACTCCAGTTCGTCTTTGAATTCATCCAGTGCTTCCTGGTTGCGGTTGGCAGGCTGTGCCTCCGGCGCATCTGATTCTACAGGCAATTCCTGTCTGCAGGACTCAATGAAATCACAGTTGTAGGGATGGGTGCACTGGTACCCCATTGCAATCTCAGGGACTATGCTTACCGCCAGCATCTTCTGAATAGAAACCAGATTTCCCTGGATATGTTCCTGCATTGCAAGAATTGTTGATGTCATGCAAACCTTGGTGAAAAGCTGCTGAACATCAATCCCACCGTGCCGCACATACGGGTTTCGCCATCACTGAATGCTGCTTCGTAGATTACGGACTGGCCATTGGTGATCAACTCCTGCGTATATGCAACGGCTTCAGAAATTCTTTCATGAGCACCACGGCTGGCGTCGATACCACCCGGGAATAGTTGCTGAGCATAGGATCCGACGCTGTGACCGGTATCGAAAATTCGTTGTTGGGCTTCGCTGATCTCGTCCCGTTCATCGGGCTGATTCAGGTGAAGCCAAAGAGATTTGTGGCATTGTTGCCCGCGGATGAACGATGATTTGCTTATAACACGCATGTTCATTTTGTAAAGTTAAATTTTATATCCAATTTTTTTAATTTCTTTGGTGACGCTCTCTTCCATGCACCAGGACTCAATCTGCTGCAGGGATGGTGATATTCCTCTAAGAATCCTGTGAGTGATAAATTTACGGGCAATATTATCGATCTGCCCGCCGGAGAGATCATGACTTTGAGCCAATTTAAGAGCAAATGGTTTTGCCATAGATGGAATTTTGATTTTCCATATCTGTGATCTTGCTTCAGTGCCGGGTTTCCCGAATTGTATCTTGTAAAGAAACCTGCGATCAAAGGCTTTGTCAAGATTCTGAGTCATGTTGGTGGTTGCGATCAATATGCCTTCCAGGTCCTCCAGTTCCTGGAGGATAATGTTCTGGATGGCGTTTTCAGTTTGATCGACGGAGGAAACTCCAATTTGTTTACGTGTACTGAAGACCCCATCGGCTTCGTTAAATAAGAGAATCGGTTTGTTCTCGGCATCTTTGCATAGGTTACGGTACCGGTCAAATACTTCTTTGATCAGTCGTTCACTTTCACCAAACCACTTGCTTTTTGTTTCACTGATATTAACCCGGCAGATATCTCTTCCGGTGTTCCTGGCTATCTGATAAACCGATTCTGTCTTGCCTGTACCCGGCAGCCCGGAAAACAGCATCGCAATACCTGTTTTATTTCCCGATTTTTCAAGCCGTTTGACCAGGTTGGAATAGTTGCCCGGCTTTAAAAGTTGTTCGACGAACTCGAGCTTTTCTTTTTCCTCCCGGTTATAAAAGAGTTTAATGAATTTAATCTCTGTGTTAGAAATCAAATCAGGGGACTTTTCCTTTTTGAGACCGGCGACCAGGTTCTTGCTGTCTTTGAACAAAAGTTCCACTGCCTTTGGCGAAAGCCGCACTTCACACTCACTCCTGAAGAATGTTTCACGGATTTCCAGCAAACCTTGTTGGACAAGAAGGCTGTTTCCGTTGCTGATCGTCAAGCGGAGTTCCATTTGCCGCCGTTCATCCGTTGTAACAAGCCTGATTTTGGGGATGAGTTCCAGGTTGATGTTTCCGGAATAATATTCATCGCAGAGATGGATGAAAAGAATCCGTTCTGAACGGTCCGGGATCATTTTTTTTACTTCTCTCAGGAATTCGATTTTAGAATGTTTCTTTTCAATATCGGTAATTTCCTGCCACAGTTCATTAAATGTAATCTCATCGGCAGCACACTGGCCGATCAAACCCGAAACCGCTTTGATCAGTTCATAGCTGTCACGGATGCCGGGCACGAGCCTTTTAAGAGCTTCTCCTTTGGTTAGTGCGTTGAATATTTCCGGATTAACCGACCAGGAGAGGGTCGAAATACTTTTCGGGTTGCTCTTTTTTTCTTCCGTTTCCTTCCGGATGATCTTCTTGCTGCGAAGATCATCGATCTCGTTCATATAACCCGCAACTGTGATCGGATTGCATCCCACCCATGTGGCAATCTGTTCAAGGCTGACCGTCTTGATGCTAAAGTTCAGGTTGCATATCACGGAGAACAGAACCGATTGGATTCTGTTACATCCCAGGAAAGCCGAAATCTCATCTGCACTTCCTTTAACGCTTCTTATAAATTGGTCTGAGAGGTCTGAATCGACCGCTTCATTAGCAATTGTTTCGACGATCCTGATAAAATTCTTTTTGGTTCTTCTTCCGTCTGATTTCGTTTTCATGTGGTAATAATTTCTTCTTTTTGGTCACATGGAATACCCATAATAATCATTCACATTTTGTATTATCGTTGCATGTGTGGGTATTTCATCATCGTTTTTCAATAGTTATTGTGCAAAATTCGGAAGAGTTACTGCACTGTATCTGCAAAAAAGAAAAAAGCATGCATTTTATTGATAATTTTGAACAAATCTTCAGAAATGCCAGCAAACAAGTATGCGCTGATACGATACAGGGTGATAAACCGTTGCCTAAAGGATTTTCAGTTTGCCACGATGGGAAAGCTGATCCAGGTATGCGAAGATGCACTTAGTATGAGTCCGATCAGCGAACGAACCATCTACCAGGATCTCAAGGATATGAGGGAAGATGATCAGCTTGGCTATAATGCCCCGATAAAGCTGAACAGGGACAAAGGATACTATTACGATGATCGTGACTATTCCATAGATAATATCCCGCTAGGGGAGGAGGAAGTCAAAGCGCTGTCATTTGCAGCCACCATGCTGGATCAGTTCCGGAACATCAGTATCTTTTCAACGTTCACCGGCGCCGTACAAAAGGTCGTGGAAGCCGTAAACATTAAACGATTGTCAAAGGAAGATGACCTTCTTCCTTTCATTGAATTTGAGCATTCCCCGGTCTCACTGGGCCAGCAGTATATTGAGCCGATTATTCTGGCCATTAAGAACAAGAAGGTGATCCGGTTTAAATATCAGCGTTTTGTCACCGACAAAGTTCTTTCGCATGACATTCATCCATATTTATTGAAGCAGTATCACAGCCGCTGGTACCTGATCGGGCAGCATGATTATCACAAGGATATCGCCACCTATTGCCTGGATCGGTTAGTAAGTGATCCTGAGATTGTTGATATTCCATATGAGGATATAGGATTCAATACCAGGGAATATTTCAAATCGGTGATCGGCATCATCACTTCCTTAGAAAAACCACAGAAAATTGTTTTAAAGCTCACACCTCGCCAGGCGTGGTATGTGATCACCCAGCCGATTCACTCAAGTCAGAAAGTGACGGAGAAAAAGGATCATTTCATAGTTGAATTGAAGGTAATTCCAACCTACGAGCTGACAATGCTGATCATGGGGTGGGGACCTGCAGTTGAGGTGATTCAACCTAAATCATTAAGGCAGGAGATTCTGGATCTGCATAAACGGTCAATCGAAAAAAAATCCTAACGCAAAAAAAACTAATTATGGGTAACTGGTCAAAACTTTATACGCTTGCCGATCGCGTTAACGCACTGAAACCGTGGCGATACATGTTTGAAGATGAAATTACCGGCGTTCGGGATCCTGTTTCGGGCACAATCGGTTTTATCAGTGTGATGGGCAATCTTGGCGAACATTATGCACTCACTGTGTACCTGGGTGAGCGTGCGTTAGGACAGTATATGGAGCTCTCGGAGAACGGGTCTGACGCCACTCCTGAAATGGTGCTGGAGATCCCCCAGTTGATGCTTTCTTTCGAGGACAAGGAGTTCGTTGAGAAGGAAGACAGGGCAATCATGAAAGAAAATGGGATTACTATTACGGGGAAGAAGTCGTTGCCAATATTTCGGAGTTTTCGGCCCGGGATGGTTCCCTGGTTCCTGGAAGAGAGCGAGCAGGAATCCATGATAAACTACCTGGAACAATTCCTTGAAGTGGCCATCATTGCGGACTCTCATGAGAGGAAAGCAAAACCAGGTTCAATAAGACAAGAGGTTTCGCTTGTCAGAGAGTATATGAACACTGGTGGAAAAGGAAGTTGGAAGGATACGTATCAGCAAATTCTAATTCCGTCTTTGGAGGAGTTGGAGATACCTATTAATGCTGGATTACTGGCAAAAGCAAAGAGTACCCCTGTTGGAAAAAGTACATGGGAAATAGATTTTTTTATGACGCCGGCCCAAATGAAGGAAAAGAATCAACGTCCGTATTTTCCTTACATATTGCTTGTAGTCGACCAGAAAAGTGAATTCGTCATTTCCCATGAGTTGATGAATCCAACTGAAGGGATTGATAAGATGCTTAGTCAAATCCCAGGGCTTCTGCTTAAATTATTTTCAAAAGGGACATCACTTCCGGTGGCAGTGCATACAACTTCCCATCGACTTGCCGATCTCATATTCCCAATCTTGAAGGATATGGGAATCCGATATCAGGTAAAACCGAGACTGAAAAGCCTGGAAATGGCGAAAAGTTCCATTTTTGAGTTATTGAGCAGGGGGTAAAGGACATTAGTGAGATTGGCATTGCGATCAATAAAAATGAGGCGCTAAAGTATGGGGTCCTGTTTTTCAACCAACTTATTTACATATGCGGTGTATCCGTGGCCGAAACTGTCTGGAAAGTCGGGGGGAAATTGATTTGCCGGAACCAATTAAATAATATTCAGTCTTTCTTATACTTTCGAATTCCACTAATGATAATGACGCACATTACTTCATTTGAAAGGATTTGCAAAGAGTCAGAAATCACAGATATAACACTTTTTTACCCGTTTCATCAATGATGAGACTGCTGTCATCAAATTGGGTTACCAGGGAAAATCCATTGTAGAACGGCTCGGCTGTTTTAAACCTTTGCGCGTATAACTCTTTGCCTTCATTTGTAATATGATACCAGCCATTTCCGTCTCTGGCAGTTGCATACCCTTTATGAAATACGCCAAGATCTAAAAATTCCATATGATAAATGAACCGACCTTCGATATCAATATGTCTGTATAAACGATTGGATTGCCGGACACAGGCAAATCCATCCTTATAGTCACCACAGTAAAGGTAGTTCGCAGCATAGGCTCTTTTACCATTCTTGACTATATGAAAGAAATGATTGCAAAGATCTCTTACCGTGCATAAATCCTCCTGGTAATTGCCGGTCCATGCATAATCATCCGGATAAACTCTGTTCCCTTCTTCGTCCAGATGAAACCACTTGCCTGAGTACATAACGGCTGCCCTGTTGCAGTAGAAGCCGAACGTTTGCTCGTATTTTTCTGTATATAGCTGGTTTCCCGAAACATCAATATGGTATGACCCGGTTTTATCTTTGACCGGAGCAAGTCCAGGTGCATGAAAATTCATGACCTTTTCAAATTTTCGGTTGAAGATCTTTTTCCCATCAAACAGAAAGTGTGTCTGATCGTATGATATTTTCATTTCTTGCCAATTCATAAGCGTTGATATTTCCCATTAATTACTAATCCATCTAATTTTATTTTC
>CAZVNF010000148.1:0-9725 GCA_964628215.1 uncultured Draconibacterium sp. | reverse complement strand
TTATTTTGTCTGGGTTTGCTGTTCTTTGGTGAAATCAATTTCTGAACCAAGTACACTGTGGGGGATCATAAATACCACCAGTAATACAATGGAGGCAATGATGGGCCAGAGTCTGTTTTCACGGTGCCTTTTCAGCATTACGAGTGCGATAACCCAGAAAATAAACGCTACAAGCGATTTATTATCGGTAAGATCATGACCAAAGGGCCATCCGGTCCAGTAGGCGTCAAAAGCGAATTTTTGCACGAACGGACCGAGGATCAGTCCGCCGATTCCCACGGAAATTACCGTGATCCAGGCAAACAGGTAGGTGTTTTTACCCCTGAAAAAGACCATCAATCCGGTCAATGTGGAGAAAAGCATGGCCATGAACATAAAAAAGATGTGAGGAATGAGGATATACCCGGGAACATAACCGGTATAGCGCAGTACGGCAGCATGATCATTTAGTAAAACCCTCTGATCTCCATTTATGAGTGTAACCTGGTACATGACTTTCCCTGCGGGCGGCTGATGGGGAAGTGCGCCAATCAGGGTGTCGCCATGGCGTTGCATCGGCTGTACCTGCCAGCTGTCAAGGCTTTTGAAACGACGGAGTTTTATTTCACCTTTAATGGATGTGTCAGGAACAAGTATAGTCACTTTGGCATCATCAGAAAGGTCGTACGATCTGATCAACTTGTACTTTATCGTTTTACCGGCAATGTCTGCCTGGCCGCGAACCGGGTAGGTCGGACCGGTCATTCTCTGGTAATAGGCGGTGCCCAGGGTGAAAACTATGGCAAAAAACCAGATAAAGAATGCTTTTAATGGGTTCATGTTCATGTGTTTTAAATTTGCAGGTCAAATATCAATAGCAGAATTTCTAACTCAAATTTCGTGGTTGATGTAAATCAGCGCAAAGCCCCGAATGGGGCGTAATATATCAGCGATGGGCATAGCCCATCGGTTAAAGGACAAGCATAACGAAAAGCCCTGAAAGGGCGAGATCAATATTTCACCCTGTGTTAATCGATTGAGCCCCTTCAGGGCAATGTATACGGACTTCTGATAATTTGTCAAACCCGAAACTTGAATATCTAAATTGCGGCAAAGATAGCTATTTGATTTTATATTTTTTGAGCAGATCATATGCTGCCTGGTGAATATGTGTACGGATGTTCATTTCAGAGAGTTTCTGGTTCGCGGCCGAGGGGTAAATGCGATTTGAAAGGAATATATAGAGTAATCCGTTTTCAGGGTCCGCCCAGATATAGGTTCCGGTAAACCCGGAGTGCCCGTAACTTGCCGGGGAAACACCTTTGCAGGTGGGGCCGTCAAGAAATGGATTCAACGCAGGTTTGTCAAAACCCAGGGCCCTGCGGTTGCCCTTTTCAGGAAACTGAACCCGGGTAAACTCCCTGACGGTTGCCGGTGACAAGTATTGCTTTCCGCCATAATTTCCTTCCTGCAGCAGCATCTGGAGAATAACTGCCAAATCACCGGCATTGCTGAAGAGCCCGGCATGGCCCGACACCCCGCCCAGCATGGCTGCACCGGGATCATGAACATCGCCCCATACCAGTTGTTTCCTGAACTCGTTATCGTATTCCGTTGGTATAGTCTGATTAGTAGCGAGTTGATGGTCTGCAAGCGGGTTAAACCCCAGGGAAGCGAGGCCAAGAGGATGGTAAAAGGCGGAATCGAGAAACTGGTCGAACGGCTGATGGCTGATTTGTTCAACAACAAGCCGCAAAAGGTAAAAGCCCAGGTCGCTGTATTTGTAATCCCTTGAATGGCGCAATGCGGAACCGGCAATGCGCATAAAAACGGTGTCGGAATAATCTTTTCGGATATAGAGATTGTGAGCTACCCTGGTCGGAAATTCCGGCGACTGTTCCCGCTGATAAATGGACGGATCGGGTTGTCCGTTCTTCAGGGTGGTCTTATAAAAGGGAATCCAGTCCTGCAACCCGGCCTGGTGTGTCATTACATCAATGATACGCAGGCCCGATTTGTTGCTTCCTTTAAGAAAAGTGAGGTATTTCCCCAGACTGTCACTTGTTTTCAGGCGGTTGTCATCATATAATTTCATGATGGCAAGGGTGGTGGCAGCTACTTTGGTTACCGATGCCAGGTCATAAATATCCTTCATGGTCACCTCAACCGTATCTTCATACCTGGGGTGTCCAAATGCCTTTTGATAAAATATTTTGCCGTTTTTTGCCATCAGTATCTGGCAGCCCGGGTATGCATGTGCATTGATGCCGCTCATGGCAATGGAATCAATCTTATCCAGGGCCTTTTGAGGGATCCCGATCTCCCCGGGAAATACGGTCTCCAGCCTGGTTTTTTCTGTTTGGTCACCGGTGCCTGCATGGAACATGACGGCGGATACCGGAAGAGTGCCTTTTGCCCCGATTCCTCCGAAAATAACTTCTGCAGAGGCCAGTTCAGTGGATTCATTATCCTGGTAAGCAACAATAATTGCCTCAGATTGTTTGAGGTTCGGGATCCGGTCAAGGGAATAGGGCGTTCCGAAAAGTGTAAGTATGGTACGATTCACCCTGGTCACCGTATCGATCAGCCGGATCATGTCCTGTGTGATCCCATAATTTTCAGCAGCATTGCTGTTGATTCCGTGGATTCCGATGATTACAAAATCAAAGTCACGGACAAGCCGGGAAATGCTGTCGGAAAGTGATCCCGGGAATTTTTGAGGCACATTGAACGTGGGCATGGGCATGTACCTGCCCAGGGTCGACTGAAACAGGTTGGGCAGGGAATCGCCGATGGAGAGAACCGCAATTTTGCGGCGGTCAAGGCCGGTGAGGGGGATCAGTTGCAGCTCGTTTTTTACCAGCGTGATGGAACCGTTAACCATTGTTTGCCTGAGAACCTTTGCCTCAACCGGATTGATATCTTCCACAAGGTTTTCTGTGCTGATCACCTTATTATGGCTGAGCCCCAGCGAATGCTTCAGGAGGAGCATCCGCTTGCACCTGCTCTCAAGTAAACTGTCTGACAACAGCCCGCTGTCGATGGCTGTTTTAATGCCCCGGATGGCAATGTCAACATGTTGCGGCAGCAGCAAAATGTCATTTCCGGCCTGCAATGCCTTCACCTCGATTTCGCCGGGTTTGAAAAACTTTGTAACACCCTGCATGTCAAGGGCATCAGTGACTACATATCCTTTGAAGCCAAGCCGTTCTTTAAGCAGCCCGGTTATCACATTTTTGGAAAGGGTTGCCGGGGTGTTGTTGGCAGAATCAAGCCCGGGAAGATACAGGTGGGCCACCATCACCCCCATGGCTCCTTCCCGGATAAGGGCCTTAAAGGGGTATAGTTCCACAGAATCGAGGCGTTGCAGTGAATGGTTGATTACAGGCAGGGTAAGATGTGAATCAGTATCGGTATCACCGTGACCCGGGAAATGCTTGACAGTGGTCATAATCCCTCCGTCCTGCATCCCTTTCATGTAGAGTAAGCTTTTTGCGGTAACTCTCTCCCGGTTCTCCCCGAACGATCTGAAGTTAATTACCGGGTTGTTTGGATTGTTATTGATGTCGGCCACCGGGGCATAGTTTACATGGATGCCCATTCTCCGGCAGCCTGCAGCTACCGATCGGCCCATGCGGTAAATCAGCGAGTCATCACTGATTGCGCCCAAAGCCATCTGACGGGGAAATGAAAACGCACTGTCGAGCCGCATTCCCAGGCCCCATTCAGCATCAGTGGTAATAAGCACGGGGGTTTGGGTTTCCTGCTGCAGGCGGTTGGTGAGGATAACCTGTTTTACCGGGGATCCCTTGAAGAAACATACCCCGCCGATGTTGTATTGTTTAACAATCCGGATGAGGCTGTCGTTGTAAACGGAGTCCTTCCAGGAGTATGCCCTGATGATCATCAGCTGGGCAATCCGTTGTTCGGGCAACAGCGAATTGTAGACTGAGTCAGCCCATTTTTTTTCAGAATTCTGGCCACTGGCCGGATTGAAGGCCAGGACAGTAAAAATGTAAAAGCCGATCAGGATGTGATATTTCATGGTGTTTTATTGCACAAAAGTCATAGTTTTCATGCAGTAAATAACGCAAATCCGTCGAAATATTTTCCTTTTTTATTAACATGGCTCTGCCGCTCTCTGGTTAATGTAATATCTTTGCCCGGGTTACGTTTTCAAGATAGCTGCGAATCCATATTAATTTAACTTGTAACTATTGCAATGCTTTCAATCCAGGAATTAGAAAAAATCGCTTCACAGGTCAGGCGTGACATCGTCCGCATGGTGCATGGAGTATCTTCCGGCCATCCGGGTGGCCCTCTCGGCAGTGCCGATTTTCTTGTTGCTCTTTACTACAAGATCATGAAACCGGATACCCGTAAATTTACCATGGATGGTATCGGGGAGGATGTTTTCTTCCTTTCAAACGGCCATCTTTCTGCGGGATGGTACAGCGTTATGGCCCGATACGGTTACTTCCCGGTGAGTGAATTAGGCACGTTCAGGCAGTTGGGCTCGCGGTTGCAGGGACACCCTGCCACGGCCGAGGGTTTACCCGGTATACGCATGAGTTCCGGTTCCCTGGGGCAGGGCCTGTCGGTAGCGATAGGTGCTGCGATGGCCAAGAAACTTAATCAGGATGAACACCTGGTCTATTGTCTCCTGGGTGACGGTGAATTACAGGAAGGCCAGAACTGGGAGGCACTCATGTTTGCAGCCGGGAATAAAGTGGACAATCTGATCGCTGTTGTGGATTATAACGGCGTGCAGATCGACGGTCCAAATGACAATGTTTTACCTCTGGGCGACCTGCAGGCAAAATTCGAAGCCTTTGGCTGGCATGTACTTCCCATGTATGGAAATGACATGAGTGAAGTGGTAGAAACCCTCAAAAAGGCCCAATGGTACACTGGTCAGGAAAAACCGGTAATGGTGCTCATGACCACCCATATGGGATTTGGTGTTGATTTCATGCTTGACAACCACGAATGGCACGGGGTATTCCCGAATGAAGAACAAACGAAAACAGCGTTGGCGCAACTGGATGAAACACTGGGAGACTACTAGCCGGAAATGCGAAATGCGAAATGCGAAATGTGATGCGGGACACTGGCTGAGTGACTTCTTTCAGATTTCACATTTCAGATTTCACATTTCACTAATTACAATCCTGCTATGCCTGTCTGCCTCCTCACCAGGCCTTGCCCAGGGCACCAAAGAACTCCCCAAACCCAAACCCACCACCCGGATCCTGTTTGTATTTGATGCTTCTCAAAGCATGTATGGCCGGTGGCAGAGCGACACCAAGTTCGACCTGGCGGTGCGGCTGTTTTCCAACATCCTCGACAGCCTGCGTACACAAACAAATCTTGAACTTGCCCTCCGCATGTATGGCAACCAGAAGCAGTTTCCACCGCAGGATTGCAATGATACCCGGCTTGAAGTCCCGTTTGGTAAAGACAATATCAACCGAATAAAACATACGCTTAAAACAACCATCCCCAAGGGAACAACCCCCATCGCCTATGCCCTTTCCCAGGCACCGAAGGATTTCCCGCCTTGTGATAATTGCCGCAACATTGTGATCCTTATCACCGACGGGCTTGAGGAGTGTGGTGGAGACCCATGCGCTGTTTCCCTTGAATTGCAGAAAAAGGGAATCATGCTGAAACCGTTTATTGTCGGTATCGGTAAAAATTTCAGGGACCAGTTTGAGTGTGTCGGGACTTATTTCGACGCTTCAAATGAAAAGGAGTTCCGCAATGCCCTCAATGTGATCATTTCACGAACATTAAATCCGACAACGGTGCAGGTGAACCTGATTGATGTGTATGGCAAGCCAACGGAAACCAATGTAAACATGACCTTTTATGACAACCTGTCAGGTCTGATCAAGTATAATTTCATCCATTCTTTCAATGCCAAAGGCCTTCCCGACACCCTGGATATTGACCCGCTGGTTACTTACGACATTGTGGTTCACACCATTCCGCCTGTCCGGAAGGATACCATAAAACTTACACCCGGGAAACACAATATAATGGGAATTGAAGCACCGCAGGGGTACCTGGCATTTAAGGCCAGTGGCAACAGCACGCTTAAATACCTTCCCTGCATTATCCGGAAAAAAGGGGATCACGAAACCATCAATGTTCAGCAGTTCGACCAGCTTGAAAAATACCTTATTGGCTCGTATGATGTTGAAATTCTTTGTTTGCCGAGGATATCGGTGAAGGATGTTGAAATCACCCAAAGCCATACCACTACGGTGGAAATGCCCCTGCCCGGAATCGCTGTATTGCAAAAATCCACCAACGGGTACGGAAGTTTGTACCTGGAAGATAAAAGTGATATTAAATGGCTGTATAATCTGAGAGATAATCAGCAGCAGCAGGAAACATTGTACCTGCAGCCCGGCACCTACCGGGTGGTTTTCAGGTCAAAATACTCGAATCAATCCTCTTACACCACAGAAAAGACTTTCAAGGTGGAGCCAGGGCAAACGATCAATTTAAAATTATAGCTTAACGGATATGACTGAATATATTAATCAAGGTTCAAAGGACACCCGTTCAGGGTTTGGGGAAGCATTGCTTGAACTTGGCAAACGGAATCCTGCAGTGGTAGCCCTGTGCGCTGACCTTACCGGGTCATTGAAAATGGATGCCTTTGCCAGGGAATTTCCCGACCGGTTTATACAAACAGGCATTGCAGAGGCAAACATGATTGGCATTGCAGCCGGATTGACCATTGGCGGCAAAATTCCATTCACCGGCACATTTGCCAATTTTTCCACCGGAAGGGTGTATGACCAGATCAGGCAGTCGGTAGCCTATTCCAATAAAAATGTTAAGATTTGCGCCTCCCACGCTGGTCTGACCCTGGGTGAAGACGGGGCCACCCACCAGATTCTGGAGGACATTGGCATGATGAAAATGCTGCCGAACATGACTGTGATCAATCCCTGTGATTTTAATCAGACCAAAGCAGCAACCATCGCGATAGCAAGCCATTCCGGACCCGTATACCTGAGGTTCGGACGCCCGAAATGGCCCAATTTCATCCCGGCAGGGCAACCATTTGTTATTGGCAAAGCATTAACTCTCAGCGAGGGAGAGGATGTTTCAATTTTTGCAACCGGCCATATGGTGTGGAATGCCTTGCAGGCCTGCAAGATCCTTGAAGCACAGGGAATCCGTGCAGAAGTGATCAACATTCACACCATCAAGCCCCTGGATGATGCTGCAATTCTTGCTTCCGTTAACAAAACCGGGTGTGTGGTCACAGCTGAAGAACACATGCGCAACGGGGGCCTTGGCGACAGCATTGCGCAACTACTTGCACGAAAACACCCTGCACCGGTTGAAATGGTGGCAGTGAACGACTCATTCGGCGAAAGTGGCAAACCGGAGGAATTGCTGGTAAAGTATGGCCTGGATATTCCTGATATCGTTGCCGCAGCACTGAGGGTAATCGCAAGGAAATAACCGGCATCCCGTTAAGGTATTAACCCATTCGCTTTGTATGGTCGTCTCGTGACAAAAGGATCGGGATTTCCCTGTCAACATACAGTGGCACGGTTTCTACGGTTACATTGCTGGTATCCAGCCCTAAAGCCCTTACTTCGGTGATGCCAAACCGTTTGAAAATGGCATAAAGGTCCATGATGAATTGCTCGCGGGGAGGGAAATCAAAATCGTAATTTTGGATCCGGTCTATGACCACAAACCTGAAATCGGCGCTGACATAGTGTTTCCTCAGTGATTCATAACGACTTATCATGTCGATTTCCTGGTTATGGCTCAATTCTTCAAGTACCTGCCTGAAGAAAAGGTTCACCCTGGGCTGTACTTTAAACCCTATTTTAAAATCTACTTTTATCAGGATGTCAGGAATGATGTGTGTGATTTTATATTCAAGCACATGAGGCTCATCCAGGATGTCAACATGAAGCATCCAGTAAAGATCGGCACGTTTAGGGTGTTTGTTCAATATCGAATAGATGATCTTTGATTCCACATCAGTCACCTTATTCGCCTTTGTGAGGAACACCAGGTTTGTGGCATATTTCGGTACGGTTTGGTCCTTGCTCAGGTCTTTGATCACCTCTACGTAATTTGCAATCGGGAGGAATTCGATAAAACTGTTCTTGATCCTCCGGCCGCTGAACCACACATACATGACCAAAAAAAGAAAACCGCCCAGCAGCAGGGTAAACCAGCCGCCGTGCATGAATTTGTTCAGGTTTGCGATAAGGAACGAACCTTCGATTGAAAGATAAACGATCAGGAACACGATGATCACATAGATGGGTATCTTTTTGTAAAAGAGGTAAATACTCAGTAAACTGGTGGTCATGAGCATCGTAATGGTGATTGAGAGGCCATACGCTGCTTCCATGTTTGATGACCGCTGAAAGAACAACACCACGAACAAACAGGAAAAATAGAGCATCCAGTTGATGCTGGAGATATACATCTGGCCTTTAATATTGGTCGGATAATTGATCTTGACCTTTGGCCAGAAATTGAGTGAGATTGCCTCGCTGATAAGTGTATATGAGCCGCTGATGAGGGCCTGGCTGGCGATGATGGCAGCTGCTGTGGAAATCAGGACGCCGAAAATCAAAAACCAGTGAGGCATGATGGCAAAAAACGGATTGGTCCAGTCATATATTTTATCGGAGTTCAGAATGATCCAGGAACCCTGTCCGAAGTAGTTCAGCAGCAGGGTGATTTTAACATAAACCCAGGTGATCCGGATGTTTTTCAAACCACAATGACCTAAATCGGAATAGAGCGCTTCTGCACCGGTGGTGCATAGAAACACCGCACCCATCAGGAGAAATCCCTGGGGGTATTTTGTAAGAAAAACATATGCATAATGCGGGTCTATGGCTTTCAGGATCTCAGGGCTTTTGATGATCTGTGAAAAACCCAGCACCCCGAGCATGGCAAACCACACGAACATCATGGGGCCGAATAACTTACCTACTGCCTTGGTTCCGAATTTCTGTACAAAGAAGAGCCCGGTGATGATTACGATCACAATGGGTATAACCGGAATCCGGGGGTTGACGATGGAAAGACCTTCAACCGCGGAAACAATGGTGATGGAAGGGGTGATCACGCCATCGGCAAGCAGGGTACTGCCGCCGATGATTGCAAAAACATAGGCCCACTTTGCCCGCTTTCGTATCAGGGCAAACAGGGATAAAATTCCGCCTTCCCCGTTGTTGTCGGCCCGCAGGGTGATGATGATATATTTGACGGTAGTTTGAAGTGTGAGCGTCCAGAAAATGCAGGACAACCCCCCCATGATAAAAGGAGCGGTTATGGAACTGGCCCCTCCTACAATGGCTTTCATCACATAAAGCGGAGAGGTGCCGATATCCCCGTAAATAATTCCCAGAGTGATTAATAATCCGGCCGCTGAAATTGCCTGGGTATGCGACTTGTGTACGGCGCTAGGCATATAGGTAAATGATTAACCTGTGTTAAAACAGGGTGCAAATGTAACCCTTTTTCAATTAGCCTGAATGTTTGGTGAGATCATTGCGGGTTAGCAATACGGGTGTTTCCTTATCAATATAAAGCGGAACTGTTTCAACGGTGACGTTGCTTGTGTCAAGTCCCAACGACCGTACCTCGCCGATGCCAAAGCGTTTAAGGATTGCATACAAGTCCATTACAAACTGTTCCCTGGCAGGGAAATCGAAATCGTAATTCTGTATCCTGTCAATGAT
>CAZVNF010000147.1:0-9748 GCA_964628215.1 uncultured Draconibacterium sp. | reverse complement strand
ATGACGGAGAAGGCAATTGCGTTGCTTTCTATAGCTATGATGATATTCAAAAACTAGAAAAATTCCTGAAGGGGAAAGCGGTGGCAGAGCAGGAAATTGCCAAACAACTATTGATGGAAACCGTTTCATACAGCGAGTCATCAGTTTGCCGCCGCAAACAACTGCTTCATTATTTTGGAGAGATTTACACTGAAGATAATTGTCAGAACTGCGACAACTGTATGCATCCAAAGAAAAAATTTGAAGGAAAGCAGTATGTTCAGCTTGTCCTTGAAACCGTAATGGCTGTAAAACAGCAATTCAAGAATAAACACATTATCAACATCATCCTTGGTAAAAGTGCGGCAACCATCAAATCATACAAGCATAACAAGCTTGATGTTTTTGGGAAAGGGGCCGACCGGGATGAGAAATTCTGGAATGCGGTTATCCGGCAAACTCTGATAGAGCGTTTGCTGACAAAAGATATTGAGAACTATGGGCTTTTGAAGATCAGCCCGGAAGGCACCCAATTCCTTAAAAGTCCGCACTCCATTATGTTGGTGGATGACCACGATTTTGAAAATCCGGAGGAGGAGGAACTTTTCGAAGCTCTCGGTTCTAAAAGCAGTACTGCAGACAAAACCTTGTTTGCCCTGCTGAAAGACCTGCGCAAGGAAATTGCCCGAAAGGAAAAGTTGCCTCCTTTTGTGATTTTCCAGGACCCTTCGCTGGAGGATATGGCAATTCAATATCCGGTGACGGTGGATGAACTGAAGCAGATTACCGGGGTGGGCTCGGGAAAGGCGCTGAAATATGGAAAACCTTTCCTGTCCCTGATCAAGGATTATGTTGAAGAAAATGAGATCATCCGCCCGATGGACATGGTTGTCAAATCGGTCGTGAACAAGTCGGGTATCAAGGTGTTTATTATCCAGAGCATCGACCGCAAGGTGGCCCTGGAGGATATTGCCCTGGCAAAAAACCTCAGCTTTGATGAGTTGATCAATGAAATGGAGAGCATTGTTGGTTCGGGAACTAAAATTGATATCAAGTATTATATCGATGAATTTGTTGATCCGTATCATCAGGAAGAAATTTTTGAATATTTCCGCAAGGCTGAGTCCGATTCAATTGAAGATGCCCTGAGGGATCTGGGTGAAGATGAATTCTCGGAAGAGGAGATCAGGTTGATGCGCATTAAATTTATGTCAGAATTAGGAAATTAAACAATTCAGTATGCAAGAAGAAAACATGGAGAACCAGGAGCAGGTTCAGGAGGTTGAACCGGTTAATCCCGTTCATAATACCGAGGTTATAACAGCAGTAAACAAACCGCCATTTTTTACATGGAATTTTAATACACTCCTGGGGATCATTCTTTTGTTGGGGTTGATTGTGTTATATGTACTTTACTTTTCCGGTCGTAAAACACCACCTGCTCCATCTCCCCTGATGGTCCAGAATGCTTCAGGGAAACAACTCTCAGCGGTTTTTGTCAATATCGACACATTGAATGAGTATTACGATTATGTTAAAGTTTTACGGAAGGATTTGGAAAACACCGGTAAACGATTGCAAACAGAAGTGCTTGCAGAGCAGGCAGCATTAGAAAAGGAAGCAAATGAGTTTCAGCGTCAGATGGCAGCCAACATTATTCCTGAAGAGAAAGCGAAGGGGGTTTATGATCAGCTGATGCAGAAGCAACAGTTGCTGATGCAGAAAAAAGACCGCTACACCCAGCAGATTGCCGAACAGGAGATGGGCATGAACATCCGCCTGGTGGATAGTCTTACCGCGTTTCTCAAACGTTTCAACCGGCAGTATAACTTTGATTATATCATGGGATTTAAAACCGGGGGGGAGATACTGGTGGGCAATGATACCCTCGACATTACAATTTCTGTATTAGAGGAACTTAACAAAGAATACCAGCAGAGGAAAAAATGATCATTACATTCCGCTTTCCCATTGCTGTTCTGTTATGCCTCGCCCTCTTTTCCTGCAGGGATAAAAAAGATGCTTCTGAAATTCCGGTGGTTATCCCTGCTGATTCCATAATTGCACCCGGCAAGATGATTCTGATCCTGGCTGATGTGCATGTTGTGGAGGCTGCGATGCTTCTTGAACGTAATAAAGGCGAGGGACCAAGGGACCAGTCAGGGTACTTTTACAATGGAATTTATAAAAAACACCATATCACTTCAGGCCGGTATGAGCAGAGTTTGACCTGGTATCGTCAGAACCCTGACAACTATGCCAAAATGTACGAAAAGGTAATCGAGGTCCTTGATCAGCGGCAAAAGAAAATCAATGGAGTGAAGTGATTACTTCTTTGTATATATTTCGGTAACTTCAGTTAGGTCAGCCCCGTCAAAAGTGGTATAATTCCAGGTAATTTTAGTTCCGTTCAAAACACCGGATCCATTCACTACCAGGTTGGTTCCAATAACCTGGTTGGCATCAAGAACGATCGTTGAACCGCTTATCTCTGCACTGGCGGGGGGATCATCAAATCCGATAAGCGCAAAATTAGCAATAAAAACACCATTGGAGGAGTTGGGATCTTCTGAAATTTTCACGTCATAAGTCAGTTTGGCCGGAGAGGCCATCCAATCCCCGATAAATGCCGCCCTGCCCGGATCAGATGTGCCGGAATCTTTGGTGCAGCCTGTCAATCCTGCGATTACACACAGAACAGCAAAGAAGATGATCGCTTTCGAGTTTTTCATATTATTTAGAAACTTAAACTTAATCCGATACTGGGCATGAAGGGCATCTGGTCGATGCGTGTATAGGTTACCCTGTCGAAATAAAATATGTTTTGCTGGTTAAGGGTATTTGTCACGCTTACATTGACTTCGAATTTTACGGTTTTACCCAGGAAAAATATCTTTTTAACATTAAAGTCCAGGCGGCTGTAATAAGGAAGCCTTCCTGCGTCATAATCTGAATAAAGGATGCCAAGAGAGCCGTTTTCGGTAGTATAATTGGTTCCCATATTGGCAAAATTTATTTGTTCATAAAAACCACCGGTTTGGGTAAAGGGGAAACCCGAACCATAGTTATACCTGACATCAAGTTCCCAGTCATTCTTCTTTCCCCAGTTAAATGTTGACACAATATTCAGGTTATGACGGCGGTCGTATGGCGGAACAAATTCATTTACACCATCTTGCCGATGGATAAATCCAAGGGAGTAAGTGACCCAGAAATGAATCTTTTTCCAGTCATATTTCACCGAAAAATCCACACCTTCCGCATCACCGGTTTCATAAGTAAAATCTTTCTTGTAATAATCAGGAACTTTGACATTTTCAGGGGTGTCGTCATAAAGTTTATTCCGGTTGAGTGACGTGAGCTTTGGATAATATTTATAATAGCCTTCAATATTTATCGACAGGTTGTTGAACAGGTCCCACTCAAAACCGGCAACAACCTGGTTGCATTTCTGCAATTCGTTTGTAGGACTGGTAATGAAACCATAGAAAAGATTCACAACATCCTTGTCGTAAGTGGTACTGATCAGGTTCTGTGAATACATTCCGGCAGCCATTTTTAGCCGGAAATTTTTAGCAAGGTTGTATTTGACGGCAAGCCTCGGTTCGAATGATGCTGCAGAAATTGATGCGTAATACTGAAATCTGAGCCCTGGTTCAATGATTAATTTACCCGGCATCCATTTGTATTTAACAAAAACAGAAGCCTCCGTTGAGTTCTGGGTGTAATCAATTCTCCGGTTGACGATGTTGTAAAAGTCAAGAATGGTTTTATATCCGGATAGTTCCAGCCCGTATTTTAATGCATCCTGTCCGAAAAAATAGGTGAAATTCAACCCTCCGTTAAACCCGGCAATCGAACTTGACCTGGTCGATTTCCCGGTTTCCTTCAACTGTACTTTATAAGAAGAATAAGCAAAATTACCCTCAATCAACACCGAACTTTTTCCGGGAATGGCCAGGAACGTCAAACCACCACCATAAGAATTCCAGTTATAATCCTGGAGAACTTTATATTCAACTTTGTCGGTAAAATTGAATCCGAAAACGTTAATCTTACTGCCGTTTGGTGCATTTACCGCAATTTTACCGTAAATATCCAGGTAGTTGAAAGGAAGCCCGTTTTCATCGATGTATTTGTAAAAAATCTGGCTTGACTGCTGCAGATAAGAATTCTTAATGGAAAAAAGGAAGGTTGCACTGGCGTCATCCTCGTTTTTTTGTTTGTGGATTGGTCCTTCAAGCAAAGCTTTGGCGCCAAAAGTGCTGATGTCGAATTTACCGGCAATCCGGTTCTTGTTGCCATCCCGTGTGGTAACGTCCATTACCGATGAAAGCCTCCCGCCATATTCTGCACCGAAACCTCCGGTATACACATCCACATTTTTAAGGATATCTACATCAAAAACCGAAAAAAGCCCGATGGAATGGAACGGGTTGTATACGATCATTCCATCATAGAGCACTTTATTCTGTATGGGAGGTCCACCCCGGATATACAACTGTCCACCCTGGTCACCTGAGAAAATTACCCCGGGAAGAATCTGCAGGTATTGGGCAAGATCTGGCTGCCCGCCAATGGTGGGGATCGACTGGATTTCCTTGGGGGTGATTTTGATAATACTGGTCTGTGTTTCCCTGATCTTATCCTGACGGGCTGCTGAAATGCTTATCTCATCAAGTTGTGTTGTTGATGCTGTAAGATATAACTTTTTTGAAATCAAATCGTTGGCTTTGATGGTGACAGGGATTTTTAAGGTGTCGAATCCAACATAGGTCACCATTAAAAAGTATTGGCCGGGAGGAATTTTCGTTATGGCAAAGTATCCGTTTGCATCGGTTGGTGCACCAATCGAGGTTTTGTAAAGGTAAACGTTGGTGAATAATACAGGTTCCCCGGTTCCCTGCTCATAGATAAAACCACGGATGGAGCCATTCTGGGCGAAAAGGGCTGAATGGAAAATCACGAATAAAATTACGAGTAGGGGCAGAAGGAAAAATTTCACTGGAAGCTTCATAAGCAAGTGATAACGGTATGAGGTCTAAGGGGCAAAATTAGTTATAATCATCGGGTAAAAAAAACGAAAACGCGGGTTGGTTAAACCCGGACTTTGGAAATAAATTCTTATTTTTGTCCAGGTTCATTTACTTTTTATTTTACAATATGCAGAAGCTATTATTATTAGGGGATGAGGCGATTGCCCAGGCTGCCCTGGATGCCGGTATATCCGGCATTTATGCCTATCCCGGAACGCCTTCCACGGAAATAACCGAATTTGTACAGAATTCAAAATTTGCTTCGGAAAATCACGTTCATTCTTCATGGTCTACCAATGAAAAAACCGCTATGGAATCGGCCCTGGGTATGTCCTATGCGGGCAAACGAACCATGGTTTGTATGAAGCATGTGGGATTGAATGTGGCTGCCGATCCGTTTATTAATTCAGCAATTACCGGAGCCAATGGCGGGATGATTGTGGTTGCTGCGGATGACCCTTCGATGCACTCTTCTCAAAATGAGCAGGATTCAAGGTTTTATGGAAAGTTTGCGCTGGTTCCGATCCTTGAGCCGGTCGACCAGCAGGAAGCCTATGATATGGTTCATTATGGATTTGACTTTTCTGAAAAATACAAGGTGCCGGTTTTGATGCGCATCACTACCCGCATGGCACATTCACGCTCAGGTGTGGTTAGAATTCCACATATCAGAAAACAGAACGAGTTGAAAATGCCCTCTGACCTGCGTCAGTTTGTATTGCTGCCCAACATCGCCAGAAAGCGCTATAAAAACCTTTTAAGAGATCACTCTTCTTTTATCCAGGAGTCGGAATCATCTCCTTTCAACAAGTATATTGATGGTCATGATAAATCGCTGGGTATCATTGTTTGTGGAATCGCATACAATTATTTGCTTGAAAATTTCCCCGACAGGGTTGTGCCTCATCCGGTACTTAAGATCGGCCAATATCCCCTTCCGAAGAATATGGTTGAAAAAATGGCAGATGAATGTGATGAGATTCTCGTGATTGAGGACGGTTATCCGATCATTGAAGAACTTTTAAAAGGATATCTCGGACGAGGATTGAAGGTAAAAGGACGCCTCGACGGCACTCTTCCGCGCGACGGGGAACTGAATCCCAATCTCGTTGCCGTGGCGCTCGGAAAACCCGATACATTTGGACTGCCTGTTCCCGACCTGGTAGTAGGCCGTCCACCTTCACTCTGCAGCGGTTGTCCGCATATCGACTCTTATTATGCGCTGAGTGAAACCCTGAGTTCCTTATCCAACGGCCGGGTGTTTTCTGATATTGGCTGCTATACACTGGGCGCATTGAAACCTTATGAAGCGATCAACTCATGTGTGGATATGGGCGCATCCATCACCATGGCGAAAGGGGCAGCCGATGCCGGTTTGATTCCTGCAGTAGCTGTTATCGGTGATTCTACATTCACCCATTCGGGAATGACCGGTTTACTGGATGCCGTCAATGATAAGTCGCCTATAACCATCATGATCCTTGACAATGGCACCACTGCCATGACCGGCGGACAGGACTCTCCGGGTTTTGGAAAGATTGAAGAAATCTGCAAAGGACTGGGTGTGGAAGAAGCGCATATCCGTGTTCTGAAACCCCTTAAAAAATACCATGACGAAAATGTGGCTGTCATGAAAGAAGAGCTTGCTTACGCGGGTGTATCTGTGATCATTCCCCGCCGTGAATGTATCGTAGCCATTGATAAACGCATCCGCGCCAAATTCAAGAATAAGTAAATCTACTGACTGATGAAAAAAGATATTATTTTAGCAGGGGTGGGGGGTCAGGGAATTATCTCCATTGCCTCCATTATCGGTTATGCCGCGCTGGAACAGGGAATGTTCCTGAAGCAGTCGGAAGTTCATGGTATGAGCCAACGCGGAGGCGATGTTATGTCGAATCTCCGGATTTCACACAACCCGATTGCCTCCGACCTGATTCCATTCGGACAGGCAGATATGATCATTTCAATTGAACCGCTCGAATCGCTCCGCTATCTGCCTTATCTTTCAGGCGAAGGCTGGGTGATAACCAATACCCGTCCTTTTAACAATATCCCCAATTACCCGGAAATTGATAAAATCATGGGAGAAATTGCCAGGGTGCCACATCACATTGCCCTGGATGCAGATGCCACTGCTAAAGAGGCAGGTTCAACCAAAGCAACAAACATTGTCATCCTTGGCGCTGCTTCCCCATTCCTGGGAATGGCATACGAAAAACTGGAGGAGGCGATTCGTTTTATCTTCCGTAAAAAAGGAGATAAGATCATTGACCTGAATTTATGTGCGTTAAAGGCCGGGCGCGATTTTGCAAACCGGAATATGTAAAATTTTCTTTGTACCTTTGCATGCTATTTTTTTACAGAAACACAAACAAATGAGGATTTTACAGCGTAAATTAGCCCACTATACCGAACCACAGAAGGTGGAAAAGATGGGAATCTACCCGTTTTTTCGTATGATTGAATCAGATCAGGATACTGTGGTGTCCATGAATGGTAAAAAAGTACTGATGTTTGGTTCCAACAGTTATCTTGGATTAACCAACCATCCGAAAATAAAAGAGGCAGCCATAAAAGCCACCGAGAAGTATGGTACAGGCTGTGCTGGTTCCCGCTTTTTGAATGGAACACTCGATATTCACATCGAACTTGAAAACAAGCTGGCTGAATTTGTTGGGAAACAATCCGCATTGGTATACAGTACCGGTTTTCAGGTTAATTTGGGTGTTATCCCCACTGTTACCGGCCGTAATGACTATATTCTGATCGATGAACTCGATCACGCTTCCATTATTGAAGCTACCCGCTTGTCTTTCGCCAAGGTGGTGAAGTTTCGCCACAATGACATGCATTCATTAGAGTCAGTCCTGAAAAAATGCGACCCCAGCCGGATTAAACTGATTGTTGTCGATGGCGTGTTCAGTATGGATGGCGACATTGCCAAACTTCCGGAAATTGTGAAACTGGCCGACAAGTATGAGGCTACCATCATGGTTGACGATGCACACTCCATCGGGGTTCTGGGTACGCATGGCGCCGGTACGGCCAATCATTTCGGCCTTACCGATAAAGTGGACATGATTATGGGCACTTTCTCGAAATCACTGGCGGCCTTAGGTGGTTTCATTGCCAGCGATTTTGAAACGATCAATTACATCAAGCACCATTCACGCACGCTGATTTTCAGCGCCTCAGCTACCCCTGCATCCGCAGCTGCCGTAATCGCCGCCCTTGAAATTATTAAAAGCGAACCCGAACGTATCCAACATCTGTGGGAGGTGACTCATTACGCTATTGACAATTTCAGAAAACTTGGATTTGATATTGGCAATACGGTTACACCCATCATTCCTCTGTATATCCGCGACAACCTCAAAACCCTTACCATCACCCGGATGTTGCTGGATGAGGGAATATTTGTAAATCCTGTAGTGGCTCCGGCCGTTAGCAAGGATAATACGCTGATCCGCTTTTCCCTGATGGCAACCCATACAAAGGAGCAGGTGGACGTTGCACTGGAAAAATTCGAGAAACTTGGGAAAAAGCTCCATATTATCTCTAAATAAATCTGATGACTAAAACCAACCGGATCGATTTATTAAAAGTCAACACCAAAAAAGAACTCAGGCGGTTTATAGCTTTTCAAAACCAACTTTACAAAGGAAATAAATTCTGGTGTCCACCCATGCGGCTGGATGAAATGAATACACTGAGCAGGGATAAAAACCCTGCTTTTGATTTTTGTGATGCAGAGTATTGGATCGCTTATCGCGGAAATGAGATGGTGGGCCGGATTGCCGGAATCATCAATCATAAGGCAAATGAGCGGTGGAATGAAAAACTGGTCCGGTTTGGGTGGATTGATTTTATCGACGATCTGGAGGTATCACGAAATCTGATTGACACAGTGAGGGAATGGGGCAAATCCAAAGGGATGCACGGCATCCAGGGCCCCCTTGGCTTCTCAGACATGGATAATGAGGGGATGTTGATCAAGGGATTCGATGAACTGGCCACCCTGGCATCGATATACAATTATCCATACTATATTGTACATATGGAAAAGCTGGGCTTTTCAAAAGCGGTAGACTGGGTTCAGTATGAATTTGAAATTCCACCAACAATTCCCGACAAGGTCGACAGGTTGTCTCAACTGGTGCAGGAGAAATATAAACTCCGCCTGATCAAGGCAAAGAAAGCAAAAGAACTGCTGCCCTATGCACCAAAAATGTTTAAAACGCTGAATGCGGCCTTCAGTGAACTTTATGGCTACACCGCCCTGACAGCAAAACAGATTGATATGTACGTCAAGGCCTATTTTGGGTTCGTTCGCCCCGAGTTTATTTCTTTTGTAGTGGATGAGGAGGATGAAGTGGTAGGATTTGGCGTTTCGCTGCCTTCCCTGACAAAGGCACTTCAGAAATGCGACGGAAAATTATTCCCGTTCGGTTTTATTTACCTTCTGCAGGCCATGAAGAAGAATGATATTATTGACATGTACATCAATGGAGTTCGTCCAGATTATCAATCAAGAGGAGTGAATGCATTGTATTATAATGAGATGCATCGGGCATATATTAAATATGGTATTAAAAAGGCGATTACAAATCCTCAACTGGAAGACAATGCCAAAGCTCTCACAATTTGGAAGAATTTTAATGGAAGGCAGCATTTGACCAGGAGGTGTTGGATTCAGCATTTTGATAATTAGCGAGGTAGCGAGGTAGCGA
>CAZVNF010000146.1:0-9832 GCA_964628215.1 uncultured Draconibacterium sp. | reverse complement strand
GTAATGCTGAATGTAATCTTTTTTGATTCCCCTGCCTGAAGGTGAATTCTTTTAAATCCTTTCAGCTCCATCACAGGTCTGGATAACGAAGCCAGTTCATCACGGATATACAACTGGCAAATTTCATCACCGGCAACCAGGCTGCTATTTCTCAGGTTGAAACTGACAGTTAAAGAATCGGTGGTGAAAATTGTATCTCTGGCAAATTGCAGGTCGCTGTATTCAAATGAAGAATAACTCAGACCGAATCCGAAAGGAAAGAGCGGCATTCCCGAAAGGTCATTATAATCGTTGCCCCGCCCGGTTGGTTTATGGTTGTATACCAGGGGCAGCTGTCCCTCTGAAATCGGGAACGTTACAGGTAACCTGCCTGCAGGATTGTACAGTCCGTACAACACTTCCGCCACGGCTGTTCCACCCGCTTCACCGGGGTACCAAACATCGAGGATACCTTTTACCTTGTCAATCCAGTTACTCATTGTCACAGCGCTTCCACCTGTCAGCACCACAACCACCGGTTTCCCCGTGGCAATAATTTTCAGGATCATCTCCTCCTGTCTTCCGGGAAGTTTAAGGGAAGACCTGTCACGGAATTCTCCTTCTTCAATGCCGGCAACGATCACCACCATATCCGATTGCATGGCTGTTTCTGCCGCTTTTTGTATGGCTTCGGTCAATGTGTCAGCCACCCCCGCATTCCATACAAGCTTCACTCTTGCATTACCGGTATTTTCATAATACTCCAGCCTTAAATCGTACTCCCGGTTTTTGATAAATGGAAATTCAACCATCCGGATGTTAAATGATTTTTTAACCCAATTGTCTATGAGCAGCCTGCCGTCAAGGTACAAACGGTATCCGTCATTCCCCTCAATCCCTATTTTGCAGTTTCCTGTTATCGGGCCTGTAATTTTCCCTGTCCATCGCACAGAATACCAGTCATTAGGCAGATTCGGATCCGGACCGTACAAAGTCCATGCAAAATCGACTACTGCATCGGTTCTGATCATAGTCGGTGTTCCGGCAAGGTTGATATTGTCGAAATATTCGGCCTTTAGTCCGTTGATTTTTATATTATTACTTAAATAGGAAAGATATTCAGCTGCCACTGGAATACTGGTTACAGATGTCCGTCCACAACCCGGTGAGTAATGTATGGCTGTTCCGGCCGGTGCTGTCTGTTGTATCCCTTCAAGTATTGAAGTTTTATTGTTTCCCGGGCCACTGTAGCCACCCAGGCGGGCTTCTTTTGCATCAGTACCAATGATCGCGATTGCTTTTACGAGTGGTGAAACGGGCAGAACATTGTGTTCATTTTTCAGCAGAACAATCGATTCTCTTGCAGCCTGAAGGGCGAGATTGCGGTGTTGCTGATTTCCGCTCAACTTTGATGCCCTTGCGGTGTCGACATAGGGATTCTCAAAAAGGCCAAGTTCAAATTTGGCGCGCAACACCCTGGATACAGCACTGTCAATGGCGCCCGGTCGGATTTTTCCTTCAATAAAGGGTTCCAGGAACAAGGAAGAATGATTGAAATCTGTTTGAAATATTACATCAAGTCCATTTTCAATGGCTTGTTTGCCGGCATCTGCATAACCAGTTGCGGTATAATGCAGCACGTTGGCGCCGCCCACCGCACAGGCATCGGAAATTACGAACCCGCGAAACCCCCATTCCTCTTTTAATTTTTTGTTCAGGAGCCAATTGTTTGCGGTACACGGGCTGCCATCAAAGGAATTGTAAGAAGTCATCAGTGACCTTGCTCCGGCACGCTGAATGGCCGTTTTAAATGCCGGGAAGTAGATTTCTTCCATAAGCCGTTCGCTATAGCTGACCGGGTAACTGTCGCGGCCGCCTTCACCGGAGTTTACAGCAAAATGTTTTGGTGTGGCAATGATACCGGCCTTTTCCAGAGCGGAAATATAAGCAATACCCATCTGTGATGTCAGATAAGGGTCTTCTCCATAGGTCTCTTCCGTTCGTCCCCAGCGCACATCCCTGGCAATGTTGAGCACAGGGGAGAGGATCTGCCTGATCCCTCTCGACCGTGTTTCTGCAGCGATTGCGACGGCAATCTCATGCATGAGTTCTGTATTGAAAGAGGCTGCCAGGCCAATTGATTGCGGGAATGCGGTAGCTTGCGGGCCTATTAATCCGTGTAAAGCTTCATCAAATGGAATTATGGGAATACCCAGTCGGGTTTCTTCAAGAAAAAACTTCTGCAACTCATTGATTTTAAAAGCTATTTGGGCGGAAGAGCCATGAAGTCCGTACTCCAGTATTTGACCTGCCGGATCGTCTGAATTCCCTTTTGATGTAACCTGAAAACCAAATATTCCTGTATTCAGTCTCTTCTTTCCGATACTGAGATCGCCCGGGACCATGAAGAGCTGAAAAAATTTTTCTTCAGGGGTCATCCGTTTCAAGAGGTCCTGAACCCTTGATTCAACCGGAAGCCCGGGATCTTTGTATGGTGCAATTTGCTGGGAATTCGCCGGAAAATTGGTAAATGACCCCCAAAGAAAAAAACATATTGTCAAAAAGTTTCCTGAATGATGTGTCATATTTCAATGGTTTAGACGGTTGTTGCCGCATTTAAAAAATACCTGATCACAACTTTTCAACAATCCCTTTATCCCCGTTCAGCCTGACCATATCTCCGTTTCTCAGGAATTTTCGGGCTCCTTTTGCCCCCACAATGGCGGGAATGCCATATTCACGGGCTACCACAGCACCATGTGACAGGGGACTACCAATTTCTGTGATCAACCCAGAAATGATACTGAAATAAGGTGTCCATCCGATGTCGGTAAATGCAGCTACCATGATCTCGCCTGGCTGCAGTTGTTCGGCATCGCTGAGGGAATAAATTACCCGAACATGACCTTCAATCTGGCCGCTGCTTACCGGGATTCCTTTCAACTGACCTTCTGTAATTTCTATTTCCACCTCATGCTCCATTGGCTCAGGTATTCCGAAACTGACCTCCTCAAAGACCAATTTATCGAGTTCCGGAAAGATTGTACGGCGTTTGTTGGCCCTGGTTCTCCATGCCGGGTTGCGGTCATTTAACAGATGCCCAATCTCTTCATGGGTAAGGAAAAAGACCTGGTCGGTATCGTCGAGGAGCCCTGCTCCGGCCATTTTCACCGCCAGGGAATGATATCCCTTGCGGATGGTGCTTACCATTTTGATTGCCAATCCTTTGGTGATTTCCCTTTTTCCTACTGCCTTTCTGGCTGCAGGAATCATGAAGTGCAGTACTTTCCGTTTTATAAATGGGAGGTGTTTTAATTCCTTACCTGTTTCAACAGGGTTATTGTGCCTGGAATGCTTAACATCCCCTAATTTTACCCGGGTTTGTAGCGACTGGATCAACTGTTGGGGGTTTTCCTCCCATGTTTTTTCCCTGAGTTCCGATTCGCGGACACAGCGATGTCCGTGTCGTTCAATGAACACATTGAACCAATCAGTAATTTCCGGTGGTGCTTCATGTTGCAGCATATGCACAGCCTCCGGGGGTGCGGCACCAATGAACCGGGTTGCAAATTCTTTTTCTTTAATGATAAGGGCAGCAAATTTCTCAAGGGATTTTACAGCATCTGCACTTTCGATTTCCGGGATGTCCATCAGCAGCATGGTTGCCAGATGATGGTCGGCGGAGGAGGGGAGCCGCTTATCTCCGGTAAGTATGCGCATAAATGCAGAATACAGGGTGCCTGATTGAGCTGAAGTGCTGAGGTGATAGCCGAAACCTATTCCCAGCTGAATAATCGCCTTTTGCAGTTGTTCATGCAGTTGGTGCATGCTTACGGAAGTGTTGATGCTGAACCCTGCCTCCAGTTTTTTTAGTTTTGCCAGGTGCCTGGAAGCCCTGTTTACATTGATCATTTGCCGGAAGAAATTGATTACCCTCACGGGAAGTCCTGCTGCCGGAGTTGCCCCGATCCCGGGAAATACTTTACCACTCAGGGCAAATTGTACGTCTGAGGCTTTATTGAGCCACACATTCTTTGGATAATCCATCATGTTGCTCATATTAATGAACAACCGGTGGTAAAACATCTGTATATACCGGGAAGATTTACGGTCTTTGAGTTTGAAGGCACCGGCATGGCCGGCCAGTACAGTCATGCCATAGTCGATGGCCTCAACTGATACCGACCATGTGAGGGGTGTAGCTACCCCGGGCATCATCTCCCCGATATTGCCCAGCGTCCATACATCCGTACTTGCCCCTTTAATGGTGTCAAGTTCATTAAAATGAACTTCATCCAGGGTGGTTACCGGCCTTACCTGGAGCCAATACAAAACACCATGATGATCAATAGCCCATTCCAGATCGACAGGTTTGCGATAGTGTTTTTCAGCTTGCAGGGAGCCCGTCAGGATCTCCCGTAATTGAGTTTCATCAAGTAAATGTCCGTTTTTATTTGCCTCTGTACCGATATTTGATCCGGATCGGAATATCTCATAATGCTGGGCGTTTTTCCTTCCACTCACTAACTCTTCCCCATTTCCGGCAACTGCATTGATGATGATTTTATCACGTCGGTTATTTACAGGGTTAGCCGAAAATACAACCCCGGCAATCCTTGCATCCACCATGTTTTGCAGAATTACCGAAATACGAAGATCCGCATGAGAAATCAGATTCCCGGAATAGGACTTCACGCGATCTGCATTCACGGCTTCCATACATTTAACAATGGAGCCTTTTATTTCTTCGAACGAATGGAGGTCGAGGTATGTTTCAAACTGACCGGCAAATGAAGCAGTGTGCCCGTCTTCACTCATTGCTGATGAACGCACAGCCTTGGCGCCGGTTCCCATTCCGGAAAGGTATTTACTTAATGCTTCTTCATCCAGGGATTCAATTTCAGGATGGATTAACACACAGGTATCCGGAACCCTGAAGCCAATTTCCTTTAATATTTTGAGTCCGTGTGCTTTTCCTCCGACTTCCTCATTTGTAATGTTTTCCAAAAGACATATCAATACACGGTCCTCCAATCTTTCTAATTCAATTCGTCTGACTTTTTGTTATTTAAATACCTTGATATTTGTCTGAATGAAATCCGAATTCAACCATGCCGATGCCATCAACGCCGTCAAACTTATATGTGCCGATTCCTTCTCTCATCATGTATTTACCATCGTGCAGGTAAGGAAATTCTCCATGGCGCCGGAATTCCATCCGGTGAATCTTTCCGCTGCGGGTTTTAATATCAATAAGGCCCTGATCGGGAAGTAATTTTTTTTCCGACACGGTTTCCAGGTCGGTACAATCCACAATGGCATCGGTGGTTCCATCCCTCTCCGTGATAAAACCGGCGGTCAATCGTCCGAGAAACTGCCATTTGATGGTGGTAACAGTCCAGTGTATCCCGGCATCGGAAACACCGGTAATCCAGTAGTGACGGTCCCAGCTAAGCCAGTTTCTTGATCCGAAGGAGTGGTCACGTGATCCCATCATGTCCATTTGAAAAGTTTTACCATTCAGGATGATGGTTCCTTTGAGACTTCCCGTTTGCTCATAGTGCACCTGGTGGGTGTCCCTCATGGCATGGAAAAAAGATTTAGTCCATTTTTCAGATGCAATGGCCCTTGCAATAACTTCGTGATCGGAACTTTTTGCAAAATCATATACCGGGTGATCACCCGTGAAAACAAGGTTGGTGACGCATCGGTGGGGTTTTCCTGTACGGTCATGAACGGTTCCTTCGAAGGTAACCCGCCATATTTTCCCGATCTCAATGGGTTCCCATTTCAGCGTTCCCTGTTGAAATCCGTCCCCTTCTGCACCGGGTGAACCGGTTAATCCGAAGTACCCGTAATCTTTAAGAAAGAAATCGAACCAGAACTCGTTTGTGCGTTTGGGTTCCCTGAATGCCATTCGTGCAATAATGGCATTCCCGTTCCAGTCTCCGCCATAGAAGTAGGAACTATCATTTGGGTAAGGCTGGGCCTGGTCAACATGTTTTTGTTCGAGGTAGTCAACAGTAAACTGGCGGCTTTTCGTCCTTTTAACCATTTGCCTGGCAATGAAGAGTTTGAGCATTAATCGAGGTTTTGGGGTGCAAACTTAGGCATTTAATGGATAGTTGGCAAATGGGTAAAATAGCAACCAGGAGAATAAAAAAAGCCGTCAATGGATGATGACGGCTTTTTAATAATGTGGAAAATCAATTATCCCATTCTGACCACCAGGTCGGCCAAACGCTGTGAATAGCCGTTTTCATTATCGTACCAGGCAATAACCTTTACCAGGTTGCCGCCCAATACTTTAGTAAGTTCAGAATCATAAATTGAAGAGTGAGAATTGCCAACGATGTCGCAACTTACCAGGGGTTCATCAAGATATTGCAATACACCTTTCATTGGTCCGTTTGCAGCGGCTTTCATAGCTGCATGGATTTCTTCCTTTGTAACGTCGCGGTTTAATTCGCAGGTAAGGTCAACAAGTGATCCGTCGGGAGTCGGAACGCGAACGGCAAAACCATCCATTTTTCCTTCCAGTTCCGGGATTACGAGTCCGATGGCTTTTGCAGCACCGGTTTTGGTCGGGATGATTGAAACCGCAGCGGCGCGGGCCCGGCGCAGATCTTTGTGCGGGGCATCGAGGATGATCTGGTCGTTGGTATAACTGTGGATGGTATTCATCAGGCCTTTTTTAATTCCAAAACTGTCATTCAGCACCTTTGCAATAGGGGCAAGGCAGTTCGTGGTACATGAAGCATTGGAGATGAGCTTCATATCAGCGGTGAGGGTGTTGTCATTCACGCCCAGCACGATGGTGGCATCAACGTCATCTTTATTGTCGGAAGGAACGGATAACAAAACTTTTTTAGCTCCGGCGGTAATGTGTTTGTTCATTTTCTCCCTTGTACGGAAAATTCCGGTACATTCAATAACGATTTCAACTCCAAGAGCAGCCCAGGGCAGGTTTGCCGGGTCTTTCTCGGCCATCACTTTGAATTTTTTTCCGTTTACAACCATGGAGTCACCCTCAACGGCAACTTCCCCGGGGAATTTTCCATGAACAGAATCATATTTTAACAGATGAGCCAGTGTTTTGGCATCCGTAAGGTCATTGATTGCAACAACCTCTACATTATTTTTAGCTAACAGTGCACGGTAGGTAAGGCGTCCGATGCGCCCGAATCCGTTAATTCCAACTTTGATTGTTCCCATAAGATATTTTATTTTGAATTGTATGAATTGTAAAAAGACTTGCAAAATTACAGATATTAAACATAGTAAAAAAGTGAATTTTTATTTGCCTGCAATCAAAATAAGCCATAGATTTAACATGCTAAAACTGCTGATATGTACAAGATATATGCTGTTTCTGACGGTACAGGGCGCACGGCCGTACAAGCGCTGGAGGCTGTTCTTACACAGTTCAATAACCATGATGTCGAGATAATCCTGAAATCGGAGGTGAGGTCTGCACAACAGATCGAGGAGATTGTAAGTGAAGTGGCTCTTCAAAAGGGCATAGTTGTTCATACGCTGGTTTCCGGACAACTGAGAGAAGATGTTATGAGGATCTGCAGGATTCATAACATTGATGCCATTGACCTGATCGGACCCTTGCTGCACAGGCTGACTCATTTCCTTGACGAATCGCCCCAGGAACAGCCCGGGTTGTTTTTTACCCTGAACAAAGAGTATTTCAAACGCATTGATTCCATGCAGTTCGCGTTTAATCACGATGATGGCCTCAGGGATCATGAATACAATAAGGCGGAAATTATTTTGGTGGGTGTTTCGAGAACATTCAAAACCCCGCTAAGCATATACCTTGCATATAAAGGTTGGTTTGTGGCTAATTACCCGGTGGTGGTGGGTTCGGAATTGCCTGAATCGCTATCTAAAATGCCGTATGGGTCTGTTTTTGGCCTTAGCACCCAGGCTCATGAACTTTCAGGATTGCGCAAAGCCAGGCAAGAGTCTCTTGGAGGAGCCAATGATGACTATTCCTCAGTGGAAGCCGTACGCAAGGAGCTCAATTATGCGCAGCGCATTTTTAACCTGTACGAATGGCCTGTTATCCAGGTAACTAATAAGCCCATTGAGGAAATCGCCACTGAAATACTTGCAGTTAAAAGAAGAATAGACAAGCGAGAGTTCAATTAAATAGCGTACTTTTGCCCTGGGTTCTGAACTTCAATCAATCTTTTCATGTCAAAAACAAAATTCATATTCGTCACAGGCGGAGTTACTTCTTCATTGGGAAAAGGCATCATCTCATCCTCTATCGCCAAACTCCTGGTAGCCAGGGGATTCACGGTAACCATTCAAAAACTTGATCCCTACATCAATATTGATCCCGGAACGCTTAATCCTTATGAACATGGAGAGTGTTTTGTTACAGAAGACGGCGCGGAAACAGATCTTGACCTCGGACATTATGAGCGTTTTTCAAATATTCCCACTTCCCAGGCCAACAATGTGACCACCGGAGTAATATATCAATCGGTTATCACTAAGGAACGCCAGGGTGAGTACCTGGGGGAAACGGTTCAGGTAATCCCGCATATTACAGATGAGATCAAATACCGGATCAAATTACTGGCCAACCGTGGTGACTATGATTTCATTATCACCGAGATCGGTGGAACAGTAGGCGATATCGAATCGTTGCCTTTTATCGAAGCCGTTCGTCAGCTCAGGTGGGAGTTGGGAAGCAATTGCGTCGTAGTTCACCTTACTCTGGTCCCTTACCTGGCTGCCGCCGGAGAATTAAAGACCAAACCGACGCAACATTCTGTAAAGACTTTACTTGAATCGGGAGTTCAGCCTGATATTATTGTATGCCGCACTGAAAAGCATTTGTCGGAGGGCATTCGCAATAAAATTGCCCTGTTCTGCAATGTAAGCCCGACCTCGGTTATTGAATGCATTGACGCTGAATCAATTTATGATGTGCCTATCCTGATGCGTGAGGAAAATCTTGACTTTGAAATCCTCAAAAAAACGTGCATGCCCTCTGACCAGGAACCTGACCTTACCGACTGGGAACAGTTTTTATATGCACTGAAACATCCTTCCGGCGAGGTGACTATTGGCCTTGTTGGTAAATATGTGGAATTAAAAGATGCTTATAAATCAATAAATGAGTCATTCATTCATGCCGGCACCTCTAACGGGGTTCGCGTGAAGGTGCTGACTTTTCATTCAGAATTCATTACCGATGACAATGCCGCAGAAAAACTGGGCAAGCTTGACGGGATCCTGGTCGCACCGGGATTTGGCGAGAGGGGGATAGAAGGAAAAATTGCCGCCATCCGGTTTGCCAGGGAAAACAAAATACCCTTTTTTGGTATCTGCCTGGGAATGCAATGTGCTGTGATTGAGTTTGGCAGGAATGTTCTCGGCTTTACAGGAGCCCATTCCACCGAGTTCAATAAATTAACTCCATACCCGGTAATCGACATGATGGAAATGCAGAAAAAGATTTCAGGGCTTGGCGGTACGATGCGTTTGGGTTCATTTCCATGCAAACTTACTCCCGGCTCTAAAGTGTTTCCGGTGTATCAGCAGGAGAATATCAACGAACGCCACCGTCACAGGTTTGAATTCAATAACGAATATCTGGAGGCCTACCGCAATGCAGGCATGGTTCCCGTTGGCATGAACCTGAAAGACAACCTTGTTGAAATAATTGAACTGGAAGGCCATCCATGGTTTATCGGTGTACAGTTCCATCCGGAATATAAAAGCACGGTTGCCCGTCCACACCCTCTTTTCGTAAGTTTCGTAAAAGCAGCAAAGGATTACGCTGACAGATAAGAACATTTTTGTACCTTTGCACCCATTTTTCCAA
>CAZVNF010000145.1:0-9888 GCA_964628215.1 uncultured Draconibacterium sp. | reverse complement strand
AGGATATTTATGAATAACGTATTGGATTACAATATGTACCGGTTTTTTCAGTCGTCGTATGATACAGACGAGAAGGGGACCATTCTTTCGGTAAACCATGATTTTTATGGCACCCTGGTTACCTATATCGGCTATGCCCTGCTGGTTCTGGGGTTTATTTTAACGATGTTCAACAAAAACACCCGCTTTCACGAATTAAGCCGTAAAATCGGGGAGATCAGGACGAAGAGAAAAGCAGGGGTGCTGATGACGGGTTTACTGTTGATTTTCAGTTCATTCGCCTTCTCACAAAATAATGATTCCCGGCCTGTTTCACCGGAACACGCTGAAAAATTCGGCCATTTGCTGGTTCAGACTTACGACGGACGGTTCGAACCCGTTCACTCCATGGCGTACGACCTCATGCATAAAATATCGAGGAAGGATAAAATGGATATCCCCGGAAAAGGTGAAATGGATGCCATTCAAATTCTGATGGATATGATGATGGCGCCGGAGTTCTGGAAACAGCAGAAAATCATTCTGGTCAGGGAAAAACCGGTACAGGAAATTCTCGGGATCACCGGTAAATATGCTTCTTTTCTTGATTTTTTCGACGGGAACAATCAATACAAACTTCAAAAATACGGAGAGGAAGCTTTCCGGAAAAAGCAATCCAGTCAAAACAGATTTGACAAGGAGGTCATTAAAGTTGATGAACGGGTAAATATCTTTGGGATGGCCTTGAAAGGGAGCATGCTGAAACTGTTTCCTGATCCGGGCGCTGAGAATAATAAATGGGTAAGCTGGGACGAACAGGCAGCAAGGAATCAATTAACCGGGCCTGTAACCATCATCAATGAAGAGCTGCAGTTAAACCCGCTGAACTATACCAATATCATGGGGGCGTATCTGACGGCGGTTTCAGGGGCCACAGTTTCAGGAGATTATTCCAAGGCCGAACGCATCATGGGGATCATCACCGGGATTCAGCGCAATTCGGGCAGCAGCCAGCTGCTTGCTTCCGAAACTAAAATCAATGTTGAGATCCTCTATAACAAGCTGCAGATATTCATCGTCCTCCGGAATGTATACGCTGTACTGAGTATTGTTCTTTTGTTGCTGGCATTCACGGATAACCTGCGTCAGAAAAAGAGCCGGTTTATATCCCTGTCACTGAATATCTCCATTGTAATTCTCGGACTTGCATTTCTGTATCATACATTCGGGATGATCCTCCGGTGGTATTTAACCGGGCATGCTCCCTGGAGCAACGGCTATGAATCATTGATATTGATTGCCTGGGGAGGGTTGCTTGCAGGATTCAGTTTTGCCAGGTATTCCAAAATAACCCTGGCGGCAACGGCATTGCTGGCCTTTTTTATCCTGATGACCGCCAGCCACAGCAGTTATGATCCGCAATTAACCAACCTGCAGCCGGTGTTAAAATCGTATTGGCTCATCATCCATGTGGCTACCCTTACCATCAGTTATGGTTTCCTCGGACTGGGTTTTATCCTTGGAATGATGAACATGGTGCTCTATTTGTTTAAAAACGTAAAAAACAGTGCACGGCTCGATCTGATCATCGGAGAGCTTACCTATATCAACGAGATGAACCTGATCGTCGGCATTGCCCTGGCAACCATCGGAACTTTCCTGGGTGGCGTGTGGGCCAACGAATCATGGGGCAGATACTGGGGATGGGATGCCAAGGAAACCTGGGCGCTGGTGATCGTTGTTGCTTACACTTTGGTGCTTCATCTCAGGTTTGTTCCCAAACTCAAGAGCGCTTATGTATTTAATGTTGCCTCCATTATCGGTTTCGGGAGTGTGATCATGACCTTTGTCGGTGTAAATTATTATCTTTCAAAAGGGATGCACAGTTACGGAGCCGGCGACACCCCCGTTTTCCCGCTTTGGGCGTGGGGCCTGATTTTTTCAATGATTGCCCTGATGGTTATGGCAGGGATAAAGCAGCGGGTAATTAATAAGAAAACAACATGAAAAAGCATTTTGTTGTCATTGTATTTGCGATAATTTCCGGGCTTTTCATAAATGTATCGTATGGTCAGCACGATACCGGGGAGGCATCGGAAGTGAAATTGGCCGTGATCAGGGAGGTGGTACAAACCACCAATTACACTTACCTGCATGTCAAAGTGGATACCGGTATGCAATGGCTTGCGGTACCTTCCATTAAGATTACTGCAGGCGACACCTGCTATTACAAGGGGGGGCTGGTTATGCCCGATTTTACCAGCAAGGAGCTGAAGATGACTTTCAGGCAGGTCATCTTCCTCGAAAGAGTCAGTAAAACTCCGGAAACAGCAAAAATGGCCGCCAAAGGAGTGCCCGAACATGGTACAAAGCCAAAAGCTGAGAAATTGGCTGTTAAGGTTGACCGGGCGCCGGGTGGCATCACCATTGCGGAGTTATTTGAAAACAAGGAAAATTATAACGGCAAGGTTGTAAAGATCAGGGGAGAGGTGATTAAATTCAAAGCAGGCATCATGGGTAAAAACTGGGCTCATCTGCAGGATGGCACCGCTTTCGGCGACAAATTTGACCTTACCGTCACACTCAACGCCACCCTGACCGCCGGAGATATCGTTACCCTCGAAAGCAAGGTGACCCTGAACAAGGATTTCGGATCGGGTTATTTTTTTGATGTGATCATGGAGGACGCAATTGTAAGATAGATTGCACTTTAATCCTTCAAACAGCGCACAGAAAGCCCGTAATGCTTTTTATACGTGAAGCGACTCAGGTGCGGCAAACTGAAAGTCAGGTATCGGCACCATACCAGGTCGTCATCGCTCTCACATTGGGTTACTGACCACATTTGAGTATATTCCCCCAGAAATGTGTAACAATCGTGATATTGTCTGCCCGCAGGCAGGGCGGAAAATCCACTTTCTTCCAGGGAGACTTCGCTGAAATCGCCGTTGGTTGTGTCAATTGTGATCACATTCGGGCTCCTCCAGTGTTTGGTGCCGGGTTCTTTCATTTTTCCACCCGCTACCTTCATCCCGCCAAGAAAAGAGCATAAGGTTTCCCACTCCGCATCATTTGGTACGTGCGTGCCCGCAGGACAAATTTTTCTATTGTCAGTCACGGTAAAATAGTTATACAAACGCCCATACTCCCGGGCAATGCTGTCGGTATTGTCGTAATTGCAATAGGCGGGTGTGGTCAGTTTAGTCCAGGCCTTTGCATTCTTCACCAATTGTATCGGGTCGCCGTTGTTGTACCTTGTAACTTTAAGATTTTCCTTTAACCACACCTGTTTGCCGATTTTAACGGTGTTATAAACATTGCCGTCAATATCGGTTACCCGGCTGTCTGTTTGTGCCTGCAAAACGGCAAGAAATGGCATGATGGAGAGTCCAAAAAGGATGAGAAAAAATTTCATACAGAGCTGTTTTACAGTTTAAAGTTTTGTTAGTTGTACGCAGGAATATATGGTTTTCCACCATGGCTTGTTCCGTGACAAGTTGTGCCGCAAAAATTCTGGCCTTGTAATGCAGCATGTATAAATGCTGCCTGTGTATTGGTTGTTACCGCTGTGATACATACTGTAGGTGCTTCGTTTCTGCTGAAATTCATCAGGTGAAATGTTTCACTGCCATGCGTATCATGGCACAGGTAACAACCTTCTTTGGTTTTATTTGCGACATGGTAGAGATGGTATCCAAACCTGGAGTTGGTATTTCCTGAAATGTATGAGGCTGCTTTATGGCATTTCGTGCAGAAGTCTGTGGTTGAGGTATTGACTCCGTTATGCGTGGTTTTAAACCCGGCATTTCCACCGGTTCCGGCATCAAGGATATGCAGGTTTTGCGAACCATGAGGCCCCCGGCCATACCCTGCGGTGGCTTTCTGGGTATTATCATGGCAGCTCGTGCAATACATTCTTGACGTAAAGGTCCAGCCGGTTTGGAATGTATTCGCATTGATATTCAGATTGGTTCCTGCTGCCATAACCGGATGATATGAGGCATTGGCCGGATTGTACTCCCTGGCCATATCCCGTGAATCGGCAATCTGGGTATTTATTCCCCCGGTGGTCACTTTTTTAAGCCCGTCAGCTACATCTGCGGTCCCACTCCAGCCTGCTGGTAAATAGGTTGGCAATGTTGTAAAACTTGAGTGGCATTTATAGCAAACTTCGTACTCGTAGGTGGTGTTTTTATTGAAAGTAAAACCAGTTGGGGCACCGGCTCCGGCATAGGTTGGAGTTACTCCTGAAGCGCCGATCAGCTCATTGTAAATGGTGGGTGCGGTGGTTACTGCATAAGCTTTTGCCGCATGGGGGTTGTGACAATCGGCACATTCCACATGACGGTTGGTGCCGCCAAAGGCTGCCCCGGTATTTTCCCCGTTAATGTGTTTGCGATACGATGCAGTCGGGTCATGCTTGCGGAAAGCAGTGGCTGTGTTTGCATTGTTGGCAAACGACAAATGTACCTGTACGGTAGCTGTTCCGCCGGCTCCATGGCATGTAAGGCAAAAACCTTCTTCTTCATTCATTAAATCGGTTCCGGTTCCCGTACCTGTGTAATCCCATGGTCCCAGGAGGGTGCTTTTGTTCGATCCGTGTCCGTTGTCGTGGCAATCCATGCAGGCATATGGTTTGGTTTTATGGGCCGATGCGAGCCACCTGGTCTTATCCACCAAAGGAACAGCCACATTGTCACTGAACGGGGTCAGGTCGCCTGCAGAACCGTTTGCATCATGGCAATTCAAACAAAAATCATCAACTGCGGCTTTGTTTGCCGCATTATAGGTAACAATAGACAGGTATCCCTGGTCGGGATCAAGCAATTTGACCGTACCTTTTTTATGATCACCCATGTAATGACATTTCAGACAATCATCCACCGTGGGAATGGCTCCCAGGCCATGGTGTGAAGTTCTCTTAAAATCACCGCCGGTTCCGGTTCCGTTGCCGTTGTTATCTACAATCTGCCGCCGGCCGCCGGAAGGTCCTACCCCCGGCTTATCTGTCACAACATAGTGGCAACTGAAGCAGTCGGTCTGTGCAGCAAAACCCTGGTTGTGCGGATGACAATTGGTGCATTTCTGGGTGGCGGGGAAGTGGCGGGCGTCGGATGTACCGCCGTTGGCCGATTGATAATGGTCAACTGCCGTGGTATGGCAAACTTCGCACACCCCGTTAAAAGGAGCATTCCCGTCGGCATAATTTGCTGCTGCCGCATTGGCCGTGAATACCACAGGTTTTGTTCCAAAGGCGGGAGTAATGATGTTATCACGGACCAGGAGAATATTGGCCGATCCCGTTTCATGCGCATAATGGCATGTGGAGCAGCTCATCCCTTCATGGGTTGTTTTGATCGTTGCGCTCATGTCGATATGGCAATTCGTGCAGCTTGCATCAATGGTGGCGGCCCTTAAAATATTTCCATCCGTGGAAGTGGCATTGTGTGTATCATGACATGTACTGCAAACCACTTTGCCAGAGCCGCTGAGGGGAAAGGTGGTGTTTTTAAACCTTGGATCGGTGCCGGGAGTATATGCAATGCCTACCGGGTGGGTGCCTTTATTTGCCGGATTATCGGCATATCGCCTTACATCGCGTGCAGTATGGCAATTAATGCAAAGGGCATCCTCGGAATTAGAGGCTCTTAAAAAGGGGGAATAGGTGTTTGAATGCTGGTTATGGCAGGTAGAGCAAACGATCTCGTTGCTGTAAACCCGGAGCAGCATTTCCGGGTTGGTGGTCATATTGGTCTGGTATTGCGCATTTACCGCCGGTGAATTCCATGAGTGCGACGTGCCGCTTACTCCCGGAACCGCTTTCATAATATCTGCAAACGGACTTGAGCTGGCTACCCCGGCCGGGTTATGGCAGCTCATGCATAAATTGGCATTTCCGCCAACCAGTGTCAACTGGGCGCCGGGCGATGTATGGTTGATGTGGCAACCGTTGCACATGCTGTGAGGCGGGCAGAAATTGACAGTAACCGGAAAGCTTGCCGACACAGAGCCTGTTCCGCAGGCACTGACTCCTCTTACCGTGAGACTTCCTGAGGTGGCCGTGGACGAAAAATTCCCGGTAATGAATGCCCCGCTTCCTGAGGGGGTGAACCCGGTGCCTGAATAGCTCCATAAATAACTGGTTGCCCCAGAAATGGCCGGTACAGAATAGGTACCTGCACTGGAACTGCACACGACAGAAGTACCGGTTATGGTTCCGGCAGCACCAATACCGGCCGTAATGGTGATGGGGAAATTGGCTGAAGCAGTCCCGCTGCCGCAGGAGTTCGTCCCTCTTACTGTGAGGATACCGGCCGTAGCCCCGGCCGAAAATGCGGCCGTGATAATGGCGGTATTGCCTGAAGGGGTGAACCCGGTGCCTGTATAGCTCCAGGTATGACTGGTTGCTCCGGAAACCGGGGTTACAGAATAGGTCACGCCGGTTTGACCCTGGCAGGCAGTGGCTGAACCGGTAATGGTTCCTGCAGCGGCGGGAACGGTATTGATCGTAATTGCATAATTGGCTGATACGGTTCCGGTTCCGCATGCATTGACGCCCCGCACGGTCAGGTTGCCTGATGTTGCCCCGGCCGAAAACGCAGCAGTTATGGAAGCCGTATTGCCCGACGGGGTGAACCCTGTGCCTGAATAGGTCCAGGTATAACTTGTTGCATTGGTGATGGCAGGAACAGTGTAGGCAACCCCTGTCTGACCGGGGCACACCAGCGCAGTGCCAGTTATGGTACCTGCTGCGCCGGGAAGGGGATTAACCGTAATGGCATAGTTTGCGGATACGGTTCCATTGCCGCATGCATTTACACCTCTTACGGTGAGATTGCCCGATGTGGCCGTGGTTGAAAAATTTGCAGTAATGTTATTGGAATTTCCGACAACCGTTAATCCTGTTCCGGAGTAAGTCCAGGTATAACTTGTGGCATCTGCAATTGCCGGAACAGCATAAAGGACGGTGTTCTGACCCTGGCATACCGCGGAAGTGCCCGTAATAGTTCCTGCCGCTGCCGGCAAAGGGTTGACGGTTATCGGGAAACTCGCCGAGACGGTTCCTGATCCGCAGGCATTCACTCCCACCACGGTCAGATTTCCTGAAGTAGCCCCTGTTGAAAAATTTCCGGTAATGGATGCGGTGTTTCCTATAGGGGTAAATCCAGTGCCGGAATAGCTCCACACATGGCTGGTGGCTCCGGCGATTGCCGCCACCGAGTATGCAACAGCCGACTGGCCCTGGCATACGGTTCCGCTTCCCGAAATTGTACCGGCAGGAGATGGGATTGTGATTAAAGTTAAAATGGCATTGTTGGAGGTGGCAGTTCCGTTCACATTGGTAAATACAGCGCGGTATATATACCCGTTTAACCCCGTGGCGTTTGAGATGTTGAGGGTGGTGGAGGTAAAATTGGTATAAATTCCGCCGTCAAGAACAGCTGTGATATCTTCAAAAGTACCGGTATTGGGATCCCTCTGCCATTGTATTGCCGGAGTGGGAACTGAGTTTGACGTGCTGGTAAAAGAGGTACTGAGTCCGGAACATGCGGTGGTGTTTTGAGGATGTGTGGCCACAGTGATCAGCGAGCCGGACTCACCGATCTGATAGGTGCCGAAAGTAGTCATGCCGGTAGCCTGGGTGGAGGTTGAAGTCCGGGTTCCGGTATTGGTGGAACTCCAGCTGCCACCGGTTAACTTGCTAACCATAAAACTGGCTGTATTTGCCCCGGCATCCAGGTCCACCGGGGTCCCGTTGATAAAGGTAAATGTGCTGCTGTAAGAAGTAAATCCGCCAACCGGGATGGCTCCCTGGCTGATCGTCCAGTTTCGGTTTACACTGAGGGTCGGACTGATACCCGAATTGGCAATGTCAGGATGATCTCCGGCGGTGGTAAATGCAATAAGCGAACCGGAACCACTGGTGGTTCCTGAAAAATTGACAAGTACCGGGGTGTAGTTGGTGGCATCTCCGATAATGAAGTTTGCAGAGGGTGCCGCTGCATCCGGAATAAACATTTCGAGGTTCCCGAAAATATATTTACCGGCCCCGGCACCGCTGGTGGTGGCGGCCGCACCAAGAACCAGCTTGCTGGCCCCGGTGGTGATTTTCCCGTTGACAAATGTCAGCGTGCCAAGGATGGTTGGGGAAGTTGCAATGGTTAACCCGGCCGCGTTGCTTAATGAAACATTGTTCGAAAATGTGGTGGGAGAGGTTCCTGAAATATTCTGGGCGATGGTGCCATTGAAGGTTACCAGGCTGGTTCCCTGGGTGAAGGTTCCGCTGTTGGAAAAATCACCCCCGACCAGCAACAACGGGTTAAACGTTGTTCCTGAATAGGTTGCCCCACTGTTAATGGTAAGATTTTTAGCAATGGTGACCGTTTGAGCGGCCGCAGTGCCAATGGTTTTTAAACCGCCGGTTAATATTACATTCCCGGCGTAAACCCTGTTGGTCACCGTTTGGGTTCCTGCTGCATTATATTCTATCGTGGAAGTAGCTGCCAGGCTGATGGTCGTATTGGTTGAATTGACCGCTGTAGTTGTACTGCCTGAAAACCCGGCTGTATTCGCCGTTTTAAACAGTCCGTTGATGGTTACTGCGCCAGGAGTAGTTGCAGAAGAAATGATGCTTGTTCCGGCATCCATGGTTGAACCAGCTGCTAAGGTCAATGTTCGTGATGTGGCACGTGCGATGTTAAAATTGCCGGTTGAAAAGAGGCTTCCGGTATTTGTATTACCCACGGAAATGTTGCCGGTAACGTTCGTCGCAGTGACAGCAGCGCTTAATGAAGCCCCGCCAGCACTTGTGTTGTTAATTGTCAAATTATTGTAGGATGCGGTACTGGAAAAGAAATTGATGGTTTGCGGGTTGGCATCCGTATAGTTAAAGGTACTTGTTGTGCCTGGAATCATTGTTGATGAAAGAGGAGGAACCGTTAATGCCCCTTTCAGGTTTATTGTACCTGCCCCTCCCGACATGTCTATTTGTTTTGTTGCAGCAGCAGATGCCACAAAAGTAATACCGCCGTTGGCATTTAACGTCCCCGTCGTTATGGTAAGTACTGCAAAATTTGCAGTGGTTGCGCTTGTACCGGCAAAAGTAATCAGGCCTGAAACCGTTGCCGAGCCGGCACTGATGCGCCAGCGGTTATCCGTTGCTGAACCCTGGTTAAAGGTTACCGTACCATTCACGGTCAATGCCATTCCTGTATTATGATATAATCTGCCCCGCGTTGTGCCACTCCCGATGGTAAGGTTTGCGCAGCTGGCGGGAACATCCACCGTAACAGTGTTGCCCCCGCTGGCGATGATCACATCATTGGCAGGCCCGGGAACTACTCCGCCTGTCCAGGTGGCTGTATTATTCCAGTTTCCACCACCTGCAGCACTGGTAATTGTTTGAGATATCCCCTTTGCTCCGGTAAATAATGCAAAGCAAAGCATCATCAGCAAAATATATTTCCCCCCGGGTTTATGCGAAAGGCCGATCCTGAACGAAAGAAGTGTATCTTGAAATTGAATCATGATCATGGGTTGTTTAATCAATCAAAACCAGTTTGGTTATTTTGGTGAGGTTCCCTGAGCTTAATTTAACCATATAGAAACCACCTGGAAAACGGCCAAGATCCACCTGCTCGGTTAAGTGCATGTTGCTGACCGTTTTCGAAAAAAGATGCCTTCCGGCCATGTCGAGGATGACGATATGAAGTTCCTGCCCGTTCGGATTGTTGATCTCCAGGGTTATTAAACCGGTGGAAGGGTTCGGATATAGTTTCAGGATGTTTTCAAGCGGACGGATGCCGGTGGATAACAGGGCAGGTGTTGTGATATGGAGGGTGGCGACCATCGGCGGAACCATTCCTCCGCAATAGGTATTGTCGGGGGTGATATAGCCATGCAGGTACC
>CAZVNF010000144.1:8250-9893 GCA_964628215.1 uncultured Draconibacterium sp. | reverse complement strand
TAATGTAATTCTGCATGAAGTCACAAATGTAAGTTAATTTCCTTAATTCGTCATTCGCAAATCTTCAACCTAATCCCTATATTTGCCGCATGCTCCAGATAGGAATCCTTTCCGACACACATGGATTTGTTCACCCGCGGGTGCTCGATTTTTTCTCCGGGGTCGATGAAATATGGCATGCCGGCGATCAGGGTAACATAAAACTGGCCAGCCAGCTGCTTGATTTTAAACCATTACGTGCTGTTTATGGCAATATCGACGGACAGGATGTCCGGATTGAATATCCTGAAATACAATTGTTTCAAATCGAACAGGTCAAAGTGCTGATGATACATATCGGGGGCTATCCGGGGCGATATGACAGCAGCGCCAGGGCGTTGATTGAACAGGAAAAACCCAAGCTATTCATTTGCGGCCATTCTCACATATTGAAAGTGATGTATGATAAAAAGCACAACCTGCTTCACATCAACCCCGGCGCCGCCGGAAAATACGGCATTCACCGGTCAATAACCGCAGTGCGGCTAATCATCGACAACGGAAACATGCGCGATCTGGAAGTACTGGATATCCCCCGCTGAAAATTTCGCTATTTCGCTATTTCGCCATTTCGCTATTTCGCTACCTCGCTACCTCGCTACCTCGCTACCTCAACCTGTCTGCCGACTTCACCAGCGCTTCATCCTTCCGTATCGCCTGGCTTGCAAAAATCAGGAACAGGATCGAAACAAGTGGCAAAACCATGCCGGTATAATTATATTCAGGCTCAATGAGTGTCATGGTCTTGATTTTTGTCGCATAAAAGAAAAAGACCACCATCACCAATACGATGTTTGTAAGCATGTTAAAAGCACAAAGGCGGAGCTGAAGCGGACGGTTTTTGAAAAGAAAAATCGTGGAAACCGTGAAAATAAATGACGCTACCGTCATGAAAATTAAAGGGATGGTGAAATATGCACTGAATACCACTTTCGGTTCGGGATCCATACACTTTATGCCGTAAATAAAGAATTTGTAATTGCCCTGGACCTCATGGTAATAATTTGCCAGCGGGAAGAAAAAAAGGAGGATGCATGCAAGAGCCACAATGGCCAGGTATATCGTTTGAATTCGCTGTAACATAGTTTACTCATTAGTTTTCTGCGAAATTAGAAAAGATTTCGATTGTCTTAAAATGTGATGAATAAAAAACTTGATTATCCATTAGTTTTTTGTATATTTGCATCGATTTTAATCCCCACGATCTTTTTCTTAGTTCAATTTCAACCCTTTTCACCTTATATCTCCAAAACTATAGTTCATTCTCACGTTGACTATTCAATCAATTAAATTTTTTATAACATGTATGACATCATTTCCCTCGACAGCAAAGAGTTGTCGGAGATCAGAGTAATAGCAAAGCAGCTCAACATTCCCAAAGTTGACAAACTCGAAAAGCAGGATCTTATTTACAAAATATTAGATCATCAGGCACTTAACCCCACTCCTGAAATTTTAGATAAGGAAAAACAAGATCAGGTTAAACCTTTCCGTGGCCGGCCGCGAAAGGATCATGACGAAAAACCACAGGAATCCAAGGAACCCGCAACACCGCGTGCTCCAAGAGAGCCCCTGCCTCCGCGTATTCCCAGGGATCCTTTACC
>CAZVNF010000144.1:0-8150 GCA_964628215.1 uncultured Draconibacterium sp. | reverse complement strand
CGTATTCCCAGGGATCCTTTACCTCCCCGTGTACCCAGAGATCCATTACCCCCGCGTGTACCGGGAGATCCTGAGCAGAATCCCTCTGCCACAGAATCAAATGACCTTCCGAATACTGAGGCCGGGTTGCCAAGGGAACAGCGTCCGCCACGTGATCAGCGTCCCCCAAGAACCCCGTTGCCCCCCCGTGAACACAGGAATCCCCGTGAGCAGAAAAATCCCAGGGAGAATAAACCTTTCCGGCCCTATCAGGAAAAATCACCTGCCGAACCACTTGTGCAAATGACTTTGCCTGAACAACTGGATACTCCTGAAGTAAGGTTTGATTTTGATGAAACCTCCGATAAACCTTATGTAGCGATCGATCCAGTGGATATAATCCAGAGGCCAGACGGGGTGATCGAGTCTTCGGAGATCGAAAACACTGAAATTAGTGCCACAGCTGATGCACAGGTTCAGCCGGCTGTTGAAGAACGCAAACAACGCGAATTCCCACGGAAATTTCCCGATCGTCACCGGGAAGAATTTACCTTTGAATTTGAAGGAATCATCGTAAGCGAAGGTGTACTTGAAATTATGACCGATGGATACGGTTTTCTCCGGTCATCCGATTATAATTACCTGAATTCACCCGACGATATTTATGTTTCTCAGTCACAGATCAAACTGTTCGGATTGAAAACAGGGGATACGGTGCGCGGAACAATTCGCCCGCCTAAAGAAGGGGAGAAGTATTTCCCGCTGATCAAAGTCGACCTGATCAATGGACGTAAACCTGAGGAAGTACGTGACCGGATCCCGTTTGATTATCTCACCCCGCTTTTCCCGATGAAGAAATTCAAGCTGACTGGTCATAAAAATGAAAGCATGTCGACCCGTGTGATCGATATGTTTGCACCCATTGGCTTCGGTCAGCGCGGGTTGATCGTTGCACAGCCCAAAACAGGGAAAACCGTGTTGCTGAAAGAGATCGCCAATGCAATTGCAGCAAATCACCCCGACGTATATATGATCATTTTATTGATCGATGAGCGCCCCGAGGAGGTAACCGACATGCAGCGCAGCGTGAAAGCAGAGGTTATTTCGTCTACATTTGATGAACCGGCAGAACGCCATACCCGCATTTCCAACATCATCCTTGAAAAGGCAAAACGACTCGTTGAATGCGGACACGATGTGGTGATACTGCTCGATTCAATTACACGTCTGGCCCGTGCATACAATACCGTTGCACCTGCATCCGGGAAAGTTTTGTCGGGTGGGGTGGAAGCCAATGCCCTTCAAAAACCAAAGAGATTCTTCGGTGCAGCCCGACAGATAGAAAACGGAGGCTCACTCACCATCATCGCAACTGCCCTGATCGAAACAGGGTCAAAAATGGATGAAGTGATCTTTGAAGAATTCAAGGGTACCGGTAATATGGAATTGCAACTCGACCGGAAATTGTCCAATAAACGTATATACCCGGCTATCGACATTGTTTCTTCAAGTACCCGCCGTGATGACCTGCTTCTTGATAAGGATGCACTGCAGCGGATCTGGATTTTGAGAAATCATCTCGCTGACATGAATCCATTGGAAGCCATGGAGTTCCTGAGAGAACGAATGAAATTCACGAACTCAAATGAAGAGTTCCTGATCTCGATGAACGGTTAATTACGGTTGCAGGCTAATCCATTGTTCTCCAAAATATTTGAGATCAACTCCGTCATAATTCCCTGAACTCATCATCAGGAGCGCTGTTTCAGGATATTTCTCCTGAAACAGCCTTTTTATCAGCCTGTCTGAATCGGTAAATACCTCCAGTCCGGTTTTTGAAAACCCATCCTTCACCTGTTGTTCCGTGATTTCAGGCAGCCGTTTCAGTTGAAGGGCATGCGGGCTGAAATAGACAATGGCTGTGTCTGCGGCATCGAGCGTGCCTTTATAATGTCCCAGAAATTCTTTGTTTAAACTGCTGTATGTGTGTAACTCAAGGCAAGCGATAACTTTCTTTCCGGGAAATTGATCCTTCACTGCCTGCAGGGTGGCCTTTACCTTTGAGGGAGCATGGGCAAAGTCTTTGTAAACAACCCTTTTTTCGCTACTTGCCATCAGTTCCAGCCTTTTCGAGGCACCACCGAAAGATTGAATCGCTTCGTAAAAATCGGGGTCACTGATTCCCAGCTGACGGCAAACAAGGAGGGCGCCATGCAGGTTCATCAGGTTATGTTTTCCAAATATCCTTAGAGGAAAACAATGGTTGTTGTATGTAATGCTTGTTACCCCGTTGCTGATTTCATGTGGCAGGGTGCTATAGTCAAGAATGGTGATGTCATTGCGCGAACCGGGGCAGATACGTTGTAATTCGACGTCGTCGCTGCAGAAAATAAGCGATCCCCCGGGTGAAATTTTCCGGATGAAAATTTTAAACTGATCAACATAATTTTCGAATGTGGGAAATACATTGATATGGTCCCAGGCAACTCCGGATAGCAACGCAATGTCAGGCATGTAAAGATGAAATTTCGGACGGAGGTCGATGGGGGAAGTAAGGTACTCATCTCCTTCAATAACCATCACAGGTGCATCATCGGTTAGTTTTACCATTACATCAAATCCTTCGAGCTGGGCCCCGACCATATAGTCACAGTCAATTTTCTCCCTTTGAAGCACATGCAGGATCATGGCCGTGATGGTGGTCTTGCCGTGGCTTCCGCCAATTACGACCCTTTTTTTGTTTTTCGACTGTTCATAGAGGTACTCAGGATAGGAATATATCTTCAATCCCAACTCTTTTGCTCTGATAAGCTCAGGATTATCTGCCTTTGCATGCATGCCAAGAATTACGGCATCAAGGCCGGGAGTGATTCTGGAGGCATCCCACCCCTGCGACTCAGGGAGTATGTGGCAAGCGGCAAGCCGGCTTTTGGATGGTTCGAAAATTTCATCGTCAGATCCGGTGATGGTGTATCCTTTTCGGTATAAAGCAATGGCAAGATTATGCATGGCGCTTCCGCCAATGGCGATAAAATGTAGATTCATGATGAAAGATTTTGTTCAAAAATACGTTAAACTTTCAGTAAAAACTTGCATTTTCAAGATCGAATGTTGTAAATTCACAAAAATTTTAACCTGTCGGAAAAACATGAAGGATAAAATACCCGGATTGAATAAAAAGTTCATAGGTGCTGCCCCACAGGATGTTTTATCGTGGTTCGCCGAACATTTTACCGGGAAAATAGTATTTTCAACCAGTCTTGGTGCTGAAGACCAGGTGCTTGTGCATATGATCTCCGGGATAAAACCCGCGATTGGGCTCTTTACACTGGATACCGGACGGTTATTTCAGGAAACATATGAATTGCTTGACATTACGCAAAAAAAATATGCTGTAAACATTGACATATATTTTCCCGATACTCAAAAAGTGGAAGAAATGGTACGGGCAAAGGGAATTAACCTGTTTTATGAAAGCATGCAAAACCGGCAACTTTGCTGCCATGTACGAAAAATCGAACCTTTGACCAGGGCGTTGAATGGAACGGAGGTGTGGATAACCGGTATGCGTAAGGATCAATCGGTTACACGTGCTCAGTCCTCCATGATTGAATGGGATCCTGTATATAAACTGATTAAAATTAATCCATTGATTCACTGGACGGATGAAATGGTTTGGAAATATATCAGCGATTGGAACATCCCTGTAAATGAATTGCATTCAAAAGGATATCCCAGCATTGGTTGTCTCCCATGTACACGAGCCGTTAATCCGGGTGAAGATATTCGTTCCGGTCGCTGGTGGTGGGAATTACCTGAAAATAAGGAATGTGGTTTGCATAAAAAACACTAAAACTTTACAAAATGAATACAATCGACTTGGTTGAATTGGGCAGGATGTTCATGGAACGATATGAAAAACCGACACCGCTCTTTCAGGATGACCAGCACGCCATTTACTGGCTGGGTGTTCCCGAAGACTCCGCCTTCAGATGCAATACCTACCTGGTTGTTGATGGCCAGGAAGCCATCATTGTTGACCCCGGCGGGAAAAATTCGTTCGAATTTGTTAAAAAAAGAGTATCGCAGATTATTTCCCCTGATAAAGTGGCAGGTCTCATTTTTTGTCATCAGGATCCGGATGTGGCTGCCTCCATGTATGATTGGCTGACAGATGATCCGAAACTCAAAATAATCACGTCCGTACGCACAAATATTCTCCTGCCGCACTATGGCAAGACAGACTATGATTTTGTAAATATCAACGAAAACCCCGTCTGGAATTTTATTTCCGGAAGGCAATTGAAGTTCATTGAATCCCCTTTCCTGCATTTTCCGGGGGCATTTGCTACCTATGATGCCTTGTCGGGTTTCCTCTTTTCCGGAGACGTGTGGGCCTCAATCGATATGGACTGGAGGCTGGTTGTTGATGATTTTAACCGGCATGAGTTAAAACTCAGTCTTTTTCATATTGATTATATGGCCAGTAACATTGCTGCACGGGGATTTGTGAACCGCCTGAAGCATTTTGAACTAAATGCAATATTGCCGCAGCATGGTTCAATAATTCCCAAAAAACATATTCCCAAAGCCCTGGAGTACCTGCGCGACCTTAAATGCGGGCTCGACCTGATTTATCCTGATTTGAAACAAAAATGATCACGTATTGATTCATCTGTTAATCCTGAGGTACTATGTCGGAAGAATTACTGGAGAAAATCCAAAAACTTGAACAGGAAAATAAAATAATCAAGTTGGCTTCCCAGCAATGGGAACACCTTCAGAAGGTCTACCAGGAATCGGTAGATCGTCTGAAACAGATTGAACAGGATTTGTCATCCTCTGTCGAACGGACCAATCGGGCTTTGTTTGGCGGTGATCTGGCATGGTGGGACTGGGATTATAAAACCGGAACCGTGTCGTATAATGAAAACAGGGCCCGTATGCTGGGGTATGGCGTAAATGAATTGCCCCAGCAGTATGACAAAATCATCAGGATGATTCATCCCGATGATTATGAACCTACCATGGCACGACTGGAACAACACCTCTCTGGCATACATCCTAACTATGAAGCTGAGTTCCGGTTGAAAACCAAGTCAGGGGAATGGCGTTGGTTTTTTGATAAAGGAAAAATTGTTGAAACGGATATCCTGGGCAAACCGGTTAGGCTTGCAGGTGTGCTGATCGATATTCATGAAAGAAAAAATATAGAAAATGAGCTTGTTGTTGCACGCGATAAGGCTATGATCGAAAGCAGTGCCAAAAGCAGTTTTCTTGTCAGTATGTCACATGATATCTATACCCCGATGGCAGGGGTGATCGGAATGGCCGAAATTCTGAAGCAATCAAAACTCAGCCAGGAGCAGGTGGAATACCTGAATATTATTGTTAATTCTGCAACCAATCTTTTATCAATCCTCAATGATGTAATCGAGTTTTCCAAATTGGAATCAGGGAAACTTGCACTGCATGAAAAACCGTTCAGTGTTGCCCAGATTGTTGAAGAAATAACCGGTTCCTATTTCGAAAAAGCACATGAAAAGGGAATTGAATTGCTTTCATTTCAGGATCCCAATATCCCGGTTGAAGTGGTAGGAGACCCGGTACGATTGAGGCAGATAATAAAAATATTTACAGATAATGCTTTGAAATTTACGGAACAGGGAGAAATACGGATTGAAGCGCACTTTTTAAAATGGGATGATGAAACCGTGAAGTTGCGTTTCAGTGTTTCTGATACGGGCATTGGTATCTCTGAAGCAGGCATGAAATTGTTGTTTACTTCATTTTCCAAACTTGACTCACCTGAATCCAAGAAATATTCCGGTGGAGGCCTGGGACTGGCAATTGCACGAAGACTGGCCGACCGAATGAATGGAAGTATTTCGGTGGAAACCAAACCGGGCATAGGTACCACCTTTTCATTTACGGTTGTTTTGGAGCGATACAAAGATTCTGAAGTCGCTGACCCTATGAAATTGGTGATGCAGGGCGTCAAAGTGCTGATTATCGATACCAACTCCAACAGGCGGTCGATAATAGCGAACTACCTTGTGCGGTGGGATGCAGAGGTGGTTGAAAGTGGAATTCCTGAGGAAGCATTGAAACTTATTCAACACAGGGCGGAAATAAACAAACCATTCGATCTGATCGTTGTTGAATATAAAATGGAGGGCACCGACGGGCTGAAATTTGCCTCCTCCCTGAAACATGCTGCTTCGGTGAAAAAGTCAAAGATTCTGCTTACCACTTCCAGGATTGATCCGGTTTCTTCATCGGAACTTGCTGCGGCCGGTATTTTGGTTGCTTTGGTTCGTCCCTATACGCTGAGCCGCCTTAGAAGCAGGATCAGGGAGGTTTTAACTCAGATACGAAAAGAATTTTCAGGAGAGCATGATGAAGTGGACAGCCACCTGATGGAGGATCAAAAGAAGGTTCTGAACATCCTGCTTGCTGAGGATAACCTGATCAATCAAAAAGTGGCCCTGGTAACCCTGGAAAAGATCGGACATTTGACCGATCTTGCTGAAAACGGCAAAATTGCAGTGGAAATGTATGCCGGTAAAACGTACGACCTTGTGCTGATGGATATGTTTATGCCTGAAATGGATGGAGTGGAAGCAACAAGGCAAATCCGCCGGTTTGAAGCTGCCAATCCCGGCAGACAACCTGTTCACATTTGTGCCATCACGGCCAACACCTCCAGCGAAGATGAGGAGAAGTGTTATAATGCAGGAATGAACAGTTATATAACAAAACCATTCCGGTTAGAAGAACTGGTTAAAATACTGAACCGGATTTAGTTGAACCGGATCGCTTTTACCGGAGCCACCCGCGAAATTATAAGGGATGGAATGATGAAGATCATATAGCAGACCAATACGGTGCCTGCATTGATTGCCAGTATATTCCAGATATCGAGGTTGATCGGAATAACGGAAACATAATATGTTTCTTCCGAAAGGGTAACCAGTGAGAATTTTTTTTGCAGCAAACACAGGGTTAAAGCGAATGTATTCCCCCAAAGCATTCCCCAGCCAACAATATATAAGGCATTGTAAAGAAACACCCTGCGGATACTCCGGTTTGGCATACCCAGGGCTTTCAGAATACCAATCATGGAGGTTCTTTCAAGGATCAGGATGAGCAACGTGGAAATAATGGTAGTTGAGGAGACAAGTATGATGAGTATCAGGATAATAAGCACATTAATGTCCTGAAGATCAAGCCAGTCAAAAATCTGTTGATTGAGCATTTTTATGGTTGAAGCATCGAGGCTGAACCCGATCTGATGGTAAACATACACTCCCATTCGATCGATGTCCTCGAATTTTTTAAGATAAACTTCAAAACCACCTACCTGCCTGTCGGTCCAGTTATTCAACTTCTGAATATGATGAATGTCGCAAATCACATATAATTTGTCGAACTCTTCGAGGCCGGTATCATAAATTCCCGCAATTTTAAACTTTCTTCCCAGGGTGGAATTCCCGACAATAAAGTACATGCGCATGTCATCGTTCAGATGAAGGTTCAGCAGGTTTGAAATTTTTCGCGAAATAATGACCTCATCAGTTTTACCGGTGTCACTCACCGAAAAGGTCTTTCCCTCTGACATTTTATCTTTGAAGAAATCCCAGTTGAAATCGGGTCCGACTCCTTTTAAGATAACACCCTGGATATGTTCTTTCGTTTTAATAATACCGGCCTTGGTTGCAAAGGACTGGATGTGGCTGATTTCCTTTGTGTTTTTGAGTTTATAATAAAAAGGTTGCCGGGTATCGATGGGTTGTGGCTCGTAGGTGTTACTCTCAGAAAACCGGGTTATTTGAACATGTCCTGAAAAACCGACTACTTTCTCCCGTATCTCCTTTTTAAAACCCGTAAGAATGGCCACCGCAATAAACATAATGGCAACACCCAGTGCGATCGAGGTAATGGCGATCACCACAAAGGTCCAGGAAAAATTCCCCTTGCTGCGTGAAACAAGTCTGTTGGCGAGAAAAAATTCAGTATTCAAATGAAAGAAATCTTTACTTTGCAAAAGTATAGGTTTTTTCAATGTCAAATGGGACAAGTAACAGCCAGCATTTTTTATTTGATTTTCATTCTTTCACCTGCTTTTTTATCGGGGCAGATAAGAACGGGTGCGGAGAACATAGAATCGT
>CAZVNF010000143.1:0-9956 GCA_964628215.1 uncultured Draconibacterium sp. | reverse complement strand
GGGGGACACTGAACCTGTGCCAGGTTCCTTCCTGTTCTATCTTTTTCTGAATTTTTTCAAAGGAGGCTTTATCTATATCAGTTAGAATGTAGTTTTTAAATGATTGACTCACAAAATCAATTTGTTCGTTTCTGCAGAGTATGCCTTTTTTAAAGAGAAGTGTGATTGGTTTTTTGTTTTTAAGGTTCAGCAAGGTATCCTGGGCCAGATCGAGCAGGATAAACTGTTCGTCTTCCGAAAGTGAGGCCCATTTTTGTTCATAAAATGGAATGGAAAGTTCCTGGATCTTTAAAACAAGAAACTCATCCGCCAGGCAATGCGGCACCTTCTTAAGCTGTTTCCTTTTGCAGTGTCTGTCATTCTCTCCACAATGGCTTTCTATGTCCTGTTGGATCAACAGGTAAAACTGTCGAATTCCGGGATTAAACTTTGACTCTGCCAAAAGGATGGATGAAAGAACTGAGCAATACCCCTTTATGTTTCTGGCAGGCCGTTCAATTTCAGGATAGATGCGGGGAAGAGAAGAAACCAACTTTAAAAAATGGGAAAGAGCTGGCAGGTCTTTTAAAGATCCATTTTGCTGCACCCAACTGTCTTTATATTTGGCGAGTATTTGTTCCGGGGTTTTGTCAAGCCATAGGATAAACAGGATGTTTTTTTCGTTCAGGTTTTCGAGCAACATCAACCTGGTGCTAATATTTTCAAGTAAGTCAATGCCGCTTTCAAAGTTCAGGAGGATAAGTCCATTCGCAGGATCATTAAAATCACCGGGTTTCGGTTCGTCAAGATCGGCAATTTTCCATCCCCCGTGGCTTTTAGGTTCAGGATTGGGTGTGTCATCGGAAATTATCAAAGCATTTATTTTAGATTCAGATATCCTGTTAAGTTCCTCTGTCAGCAAAGGGCGGGTACAGGAGAGGTCATAGGAAAAGAAAAGGAATTTTATCAGATTGTGCACCAGGATGCCGATAAGCATAGTCATAACAATAATGAAACTCCAGAAGATAATCGCATAAGTATTCACTGGCGCCGTACGAAAAGGATTAAAAATGCCCGGCCAGGGATTATCTGCTGACAAAATTGATTTTTGAACAAGTTTTCCCGTTCTCTCATAATACTCAACTCTGGAAAAAAGCATGGTGTCTTTGAGATTGGAATATTTGTCGAATTTACTCCCAATCAGAGGATCTGGAGAAATGGGATCCGTTTCATCCATGATTTTGTCAAACAGGTAACGGGCCGATTTTAATACCCGGGAGGTGTTTTGTTTTCCATTTGATTCGTACCCCGGATCTTGCCACTTAAGTTTCGTTCCATAAATGCTGGTAAAATAGAGACCTTTTTGATTTCGTTCCCGGAATAATGACATGTATTGTTTCCCTGAAATATTATACTGATAAAACTTGTGAAACATTTCGGTACGTTTATTTAAGCTTTGAGCCAGAAATTGTTGCTGACTTTGAATATAATTTGTTGTTTCTGTATGAAGAATGATGCTTGATAACAGAATAACAGGCATGATTATAATCACCAAAAGCCAACTTACCACATAACCGGAGTATCTTAAGAAAACATGTGACATTGTGACCGATTTCCTGTTTTTCAATTCTTTGCAACGTGATGATAAGACCAAAAAGGTTGCCAGCGAGTGGGTGATAATCAAAACTATCAATCCATACATAATATCACTTACAGAGAATTCATCCAGGCATCCTTTCAACTTTAAAACCATCAACAGGGTGAATATCAATCCATTCAGACTGATCAGGAAGAAGTATATAGTATAATGCTCTTTATCAGGCAGTATCAAATTAAATAAGTACTCCTTGCCGGCAAGTTTGCTTTTGTTGACCTTCAGAATCCTTAAAATAATGAATACAAGCAAAAGAATAAAAAAGACCACGGAGAAAAAAAACAGAACAAATGAGGCGGTAATTGCGCTGATGGATTTTGTACGGGCAGGGTTTACCAGTGAAATAACAAATAAATCGGTAGATTCAACCGGTGACAAGCAGGCCCGATATTCCATGTTCCTGATGTCAATTTCCATGCAGGCATTGTCGTTGTTGCGAAGGGCGGCTTTAAGAGATGGATTGTCATGACTTTCGATTAACAGATTGTCATTTAAATCCAGAAGTTCGTTGGAGTGATACCAGATTCTGCCCGTTTTATCAATCAGGCAGTATTCAAATCCTTGTTGTAAAACCGGTGACTTAAGCGAATACATGGGAGAGGTTAATACAACGGCCTTGGCCGCATTGTCTTTTGAAGGTACTGAAAATGCAATTGACCAATCCCCGGTAGAATGTGAATAAATCGGTTCCATGTTGTACCAGCCTGAACTGCATTTGTACCTGTCGGGGTGAATAAAATATGCCCGGTTTTTAACATTGGTATTTATCCCATATTTCAACGGAGTGAATAAAGTTTTTTGTTCCCCGTTCTTGCCTGCCCAAAAAACAGACTTGAAAAAAGGATAAAAGGGTTTGAGGTCCGGTTCATTCATTTTTCCTGAAGAATCCAACACAGAATAGTTCAACTTGCCTAATTTTCCAAAATCAACTTTTTTCTGGTTGTATTGCTTTAATTGCAGGAGAATTGTATCCTTTTCTATTATAAAAGCATTTTTTACAGCCTGACTCAGGGAAGTTAGCTGTTTAAAATGGTCTGAATTTATTGTAAACCTGATTAGTTGTTGCGACAGGATGATCCCAATCAGCAGGGTACCTGTCACAACTGAAAGACCGATCATGGTAACACCGGCCCTGGTTAGTTTTTCCCGGGGGCCTATTATAAAAACTTTTAATACCGGGAGGCTGAAAAAAATGAGCAAAAAGATAATAATGAAAACCACGATGAGGTCCGAAGGCAAACTTCGTTTGTCACGGGTGAATTTATTTTCCTCTATGAAACCTCCAAGGTAGCATTTCGACTTGTTTTGAAACTCAAAAGGTATTATAAACAACAGGTACGAAGTTCCTTCGTATGTTATTTGGTGAATGGTGCCCCCCTGAATCACAGAGGATTTGTTTTTAGCAGGATTTCCACCGCTAAGCCCGTCCATCCAGCTTTCAGCCCGCTTTGGACCAGACGATCCAGAAAAGAGATTACTGTCTGCAAATTGCATGTCACCCGTAAATGTTGAAAAGTAAATTTTGCCATCTTGGACAAAAATATACTCTGAAAAAAAATCCCTGCGCAGCAGCGGCTTGATAAAATTACCCGGGAGAATATGTAGGTTTCCCAACTTTTTTGAGGTGTAACTAAAAGATTTTATGTTTGTGGTTGTCCCCTTACTCAGGATGCCCAGGATGGGGCCATGTCCTAAAAATGGAGAGGTGGAAATGGTGTCAGACCAATTATCCCGATTAAACCCATATGCAACGTTACTGGCAGTACTGTCTTTCTCCTTCATATTTGATCCCAGTTTTTCCAGGATCCGGAATCCATCTTTCTCAAGGGCTTCCTGTTTGTCATCAATTAACACAAAGAAATAGAGGCTGAACAATGCCACAATGGCTAGAATGATTACGAGGACCACCCCCGAAATCCCGAATTTTGGCAAATTGTACTTCATACTGCTTTCAGTATTAATCTTCCCGTGGAAGTTGTTCCTGTTTCCGGGTTACCAGATTCATAAACTTTATATGGAAGGCGGTACCGTTGTTTCTCACGATTTCCACCGTACCGTCGAGTTGTTCAACAAGGAGGTTCACGATATACAGTCCGATTGATTTTTCTGAATCCATGGAGGTAGAGATGGGAAGCCCAACTCCATTGTCTTTCACTTCGAGGGAACATAACAGGCCGTCCACCTTTTCAAGTTTCAGGTGGATTTCGCCCGAAGTTCCTCCGGGAAATGCATATTTGAAGGCATTCGTCAGAAGTTCATTGATAATGAGTCCGATGGGAAGCGCAGTTTCAATGCTGACATCCATCGGCGCGAGATTTTTCACCAGACGGATGCGATGACCGCTGAATGCAGTCATAATCATATACGCGAGAGATTCAATATAGGTGGCCAGCGGAATCCGATCGAGGTTCTCCGACCGGTACAGGTGCTCATGGATCAGGGCCATGGAACGGATACGCAACTGGATATCAACGATCATCCGGGTAAGTTCCTCGTTGGTGTTGTTTCTGAGTTGGAAATTAAGGAGACTGATCACGATAGCCAGGTTGTTTTTCACCCGGTGGTGAATTTCCCTGAGCAAAACCTCTTTTTGTACCGTATTCCGTTGTTTCAGTTCCTCTATTTCCTTTTCCTTCGACCGGTCACGGATCATCAGGATCACCTTAACCACTTTACCGTCTTTTAAAATCGGGACCCTGGTTATTTCTCCGTGGAGGGTTTTACCCTTTAATTCGATTTTTTGTTCACTTACAGAAACAAGGCCGGTATTGAAAACCTGTTTGATCTCTTCAAGGGTGGTATGGCTGATAAAGGGGAAATCGGGTACGATTTCAACTCCGATACAATCGGGTTTCAAACCATGTCGGATCAGCTCTTCCTTTAAGGCTGCATTGACCATCGCGATCCGGTATTGTTCATCTACAACGTAAATCCAGTCGGGAAGTGAATCGAGGGTGTCGCGGTATTCGATTTCCGAACGGCGAAGTGCTTCTTCTGTTTCCCTGCGATGGGTAATGTCAATAAAATCAACGGTGATTTCGTCCGGACCTGTCCGGAATACGTGTACGTAATAATACCCTGAAAATCGTTCATCCGAATAACCGATCTCAAACGATTGCGGGCCAATTTCATTTCTGGCAACCTGCCGGTAAATCTGCGGAATCTCTGTACTGGTAAGATTAGGAAAGGCCTCTTCAATGGTCTTACCCAATAAGGAAAGATGCGAAATTCCAATGATCAGGTCTGCTCCCGGGTTGGCGCCGGTAAGAACAAGCCTGTTGTCGGATTCAAGGTGATAAAAATACATGGCAGTGGGGGAAGACTCCACCACACTCCTGAATTTTTCTTCCGATTTTCTTAAAGCCTCCTCAGCCTTTTTGCGCTCTGTAATATCCCGGGCAATTCCCCACATCCCCTCCATCTGGCCTGCTGCATTCCTCACCAGAAATGTACGCAATTCAACAGGAAAAACAGTCCCGTCTTTTTTTATGTACTCTTTCTGGTATACCATGGAATGCCCGTTCGGTACAATCTGCTCCGATACGATTTTTTTTTCATAATCAGCCCATTTTTGTGGAGTGAGATCCTGGTATGTAAGCCCTGAAAGTTCTTCGGAAGTATACCCGATCATTTGCTGGTAAGCCTCATTGCTGTCTCTGATATTTCCACTCATGTCAACAAAAACATACCCGTCCATCATGCTCATGTGCAGGTTTCTGTACTTTATTTCAGACTCCAGAATCAAGTTTTCTGACTTCTTCTGTTCTGTAATATCTCTGAAAAAAGACTGGTACGTGCCGTCAGGCATTGCCTTGGAGTGCATTTCAATGAACAGCCGCTGACCGTTTTTCCGGGCTATCTCCCTTACGGACTTAATCGTTTTACCGGTAGCTAAGGTATCGTATTTCAGTGGATTGTACTTCAATATGTCGCCGGGAAAGAGATTTTTGATGTTCATTTGCAACAGCTCTTCCCGGGAATAGCCGGTTAACTCAATGGCCTTGTCATTTACGGTAATGAAATTGCCGTTCGTGTCGCCCTGGAAAAAGGCATCCACGGCCAGATCAAGCAGCATCCGGTATTTCTCCTCACTGAATTTCAGTGCATCCTTGATGGTTTGATCTGAAGAAATACTCTTTGTTTTTTTCATCTGGCGGAGCAATTGATATGAAGTGCAAAAAAATGGTGCTATCTATGCCAAAGGTAAATAATTTTGTGTCATCAAACAAAAAATCATATGCTTTAATCAGTTAAAACCCTAACCGGGTAAAGTAATACCGGTATGCCTGAACGTTTTTTTTTACCTTTGTTAGCAGAAATATCCCGGGTGATTCTCCCTCGATTATCAAAATCGCATATGGAACAACGTAAAAACGATCACATTGCACTCGCATTTTCATCGCAGGTACCACCGGTTATGGCAGACGGCCGGTTTTACTATGAGCCGATGATGGGGTTGCATCCGGATGGAGATACAATTCCGTTTCCGTTTTTAGGCAAGACCATGCAGGTGCCTGTCTGGGTATCGAGCATGACAGGTGGAAGTGACGAGGCCCGGGTTATCAACCGGAATCTTGCTCTTGCGTGTCATGAATTTGGAATGGGGATGGGGTTGGGGTCCTGCCGGATCCTGTTGGAGAATAACCACCTTTTCCAGGACTTTAACATGCGCGATACCATTGGCCCCGATCTGCCCCTGTTTGCCAACATGGGTATTGGACAGGTTGAGCAAATGCTGGCCGACAAAAGTTACTCAAAACTTATTGACCTGGTGGGCCGGTTGCAGGCCGACGGGCTCATCATTCATGTAAACCCCATCCAGGAATGGCTTCAAAAAGAGGGGGATGTTTTAAGGCAACCTCCCATTGATACAATCGAAGAGTTTCTTTCCCTAACAAACCTTAAAATTATTGTAAAGGAGGTTGGCCAGGGAATGGGCCCGGAAAGTATTACCCGGCTAATGAACCTCCCCATCGAAGCGCTTGATTTTGCTGCTTTCGGGGGGACGAATTTTGCAAAAATCGAACTGGAACGCCACTCCGACCGGCATAAAGAACTCTATGGTCCGATGGCACAGCTTGGGCATACAGCCGGTGAGATGCTGGAAGTGGTAAACTCCATGGTAGCGGCTGGAAAACCCCTTGCCTGCCGGCAACTCATTATTTCCGGAGGCATACAATCCTTTCTGGATGGTTATTACTATATTTCAAAAAGCAAATTGCCGGCGGTTTATGGACAAGCTTCCGGGTTTCTTCGTTTTGCACGGGGTGAATACCATGAATTGCAAAACTATGTGGAGGGCCAGCTCAAGGGACTTAAATTTGCTCAAGCGTTTCTAAAAATCAAAACATCATGACAACCAATGATATAGTTCGTGGTTTTTCCAAGCTGACAGAAGAAGAAAAACGAAATTTCATTGCCCTGCTTTGCAATGATCCTCCGCAGGCAGAAGACAGGTTCGAGAGTTTTATAATGGAAGATGAGACTGAAAGAAGCCATTTTCTTGAACTGAGCGAAAATACTATCAGCAGTTTTCATACTCCTTACGGCATAGCCCCTAATTTTCTGGTTGATGGCAAGGTCTATCATGTTCCGGTATCTATTGAAGAGAGTTCGGTGGTGGCGGCGGCTTCACACAGTGCCCGCTTCTGGGCAGAAAGGGGTGGCTTTACTGTAACCCGTTTATCCACTGTGAAGCTGGGACATGTCTATTTTCGGTGGTTCGATGATCCATCCTACCTCAGAAACCGCTGGCAACAGCTTAAATTATTTCTGCTGGAGCGATTGAAGAAAATATCTTCCAACATGGTTCGAAGGGGGGGAGGAATCCTGAGTCTTGAATTATTGGATGAAACCCTGACTATTGAGCGGCTTTATAAACTGGAATTAAAGGTGGAAACCATCAATTCGATGGGGGCCAACTTTGTGAATACCTGCCTGGAAGATATGGCGGAGGCGCTTGACCTCTTTTTTACTGTTGATGACGACCCGGAAGGAAAAAAATGCCAGGTGGCAATGGCAATTTTAAGCAACTATACCCCCGAATGTACTGTTACCGTTGAAGCCTCCTGTGAGATTAAACACCTTCAGCCGATTGCAGAACGTTTGCCCGCAGAGGCTTTTGCCGACAAACTCTGCCTTGCATACCAGATTGCCTGCTTTGATCCGTATCGGGCGGTTACCCACAACAAAGGGATCATGAATGGAGTGGATGCGGTGCTGATGGCAACCGGAAACGATTACCGGGCTGCCGAAGCTGCGGCCCATGCGTATGCGGCACGCGACGGTCAGTACAGGGGACTCAGCAACTGTTCAGCAGATAACAACAGGCTTACGATCGGACTTACCCTGCCCCTGGCGGTGGGAACAGTGGGAGGCATCACAAATTTGCATCCCCTTGCCCGGCTTTCGCTGGAAATTCTTGGCAATCCTACCGCTAAAGTGCTGATGGGGATTGTTGCTTCTGTAGGTTTGGCAAGTAACTTTGCAGCCGTGCGCAGCCTGGTTACCACAGGAATTCAGAAGGGACATATGCGGCTGCACCTTTCCAATATCCTGAATACGTTGAATGTCAATAATGGTCAGCGGGAAAAAGCCGAAGCCTGGTTCGTCAACCGGAAGGTCAGTTTTAATGCAGTCAAACACTTCCTGCATGAAACCAGTCATTGAGGCTCATGCCAACGGAAAACTTCTCATAACCGGAGAATATCTGGTACTTGCAGGGGCACAGGCACTGGCTTTGCCTGTGTGCTACGGACAACGGATGAATGTAGTTACCAGTGAACCGGGCACCCTGGAATGGGAAAGTGTATCCCCTGGCGGAACCTGGTTTACCGCAAAGTTTGATCCGGGTTCGTTGAAAGTCATTGAAGCCACTGACCATCCGACTGCCATAAAACTGAAAAAAATACTTGTGGCTGCCCGCCGGTTAAACCCGCAGCTTTTATCCGGACCGGGCGGCTGGAGTGTGACCATAACGTCCAATTACCCTCTTGAATGGGGAATGGGCAGCAGTTCAACACTGTGTTCTTTGATTGCGTCATGGGCTGATATACCGGTTTTTGACCTCTTTCGGAAAATTTCAAAAGGATCGGGATTTGATATTGCCTGTGCCGGCCGGAATAATTTACTGTATTATCAATTGCTCAAAGGCAAGCCCATTATTACGGTTACACAGGCTGGCCGGGCACTGAGGGAAAACACCTGGTTCGTCTACCTTGGAAATAAGCAGGACAGTGCCAAAGAGGCATCGGCCTTTTTACTCAGGCATAATTATGCGGAAATTGATCTTACAGAAGTGTCCAGGCTCTCCTGTGCCATCTGCAATGCAACTGCTCCCGATGAACTGATACGACTTGTTGATGAGCATGAGTACATTCTCAGTGCCATACTTCAACGTGAACCGATTGCCCGCCGGTTCAGTTCCTTTTCAGGTACTGTTAAGTCACTGGGAGCCTGGGGAGGGGATTTTGCCATGTTTGTAAGCGGATTGGAGCCGGTGGATGCAATCGGCCAAATCAGGAGCCTGGGTTTCTCCACCATTTTTTCATACAACGATTTAGAAATCAGAGCATGAACAGTTCACCATTGTCTAAGCTGAATGAACCCGCTAAACCCATGCAGGTTGTGTCGAATCACGATTTTAGCGTTGCCTGGCAAAGCCCGTCTAACATTGCCGTTGTAAAGTATTGGGGTAAAAGGGACGGACAGTTTCCCGCCACACCTTCCATAAGCATGACCCTTGCCAAAGCCGTCACGCAAACCCGTATCCAGGTTTTGGCCGGTGAAAAGGCAAAGGGATTGATTTCTGTAAATGGGGATCAAAGCCATCCATTTTTGCCTAAAATGCAGCACCTGCTTCAATGTATGGCAATTGAAATTCCAGTGTTGAGCAACCTTGCCTTTACGGTGACCACAAAAAACAGTTTTCCCCATTCCACGGGTATTGCTTCTTCAGCTTCAGGGATCAGCGCATTTACACTCTGTTTGATTGATGTTGCGTGTGAAATGCTCAATGCCGGAATGTCATGGGATGAACGTCTGCACTTGGCCTCCTATTCTTCCCGTATGGGATCGGGGAGTGCCTGCCGTTCGGTTTATGGAGGGTATGCCTTATGGGGTGAAACAGATAGTTTACCCGGGTCGTCTGATGCATTTGCCATTCCTGTAAAGGAATATGTTCATCCGGAAATGATGATGCTGCATGATGCAATTCTGGTGATTTCGGGAAAGCCAAAGAGTTTGCCAAGCACCCAGGGACACCGGTCAATGTACGGACATCCGTTTTTTAGCGGCCGGATCGGGCAGGCGAATCAAAACCTGG
>CAZVNF010000142.1:0-9986 GCA_964628215.1 uncultured Draconibacterium sp. | reverse complement strand
CCATTTTTATCTAACCCCATCTGAAAAAAATTGAAAATTTTTTTATTTATTTCGCTATTTCGCTACCTCGCTACCTCGCTATTTCGCTACCTCGCTACCTCGCTATTTCACTACCTCGCTACCTCGCTACCTCGTTGTAGTAAACTCAATCCGTTTCTCATAGCTGCTTCCCTGGAAAATTCGTTGTACGAAAACTCCCGGCGTGTGGATGTGATCAGGGTCGAGTGTGCCGGCCGGAACCAGTTCCTCCACCTCCGCGATGGTGATCCTGCCGGCAGTGGCCATAACCTGGTTAAAATTGTTTGCAGTGTGCCTGTAAATCAGGTTCCCGTGTGTGTCGCCTTTCCAGGCTTTCACGATGGAAAAATCGGCTTTGAGCCAGAGTTCCTCCAGGTACATTTTGCCATGGAATTCCCTGAATGGCTTACCTTCAGCTACTTCCGTACCATATCCGGCCGGGACAAAAAATGCAGGAATTCCAGCGCCACCGGCCCTGATACGTTCCGCCAGTGTTCCCTGGGGAATGAGGTCCACCTCGAGTTCCCCACTGAGCAACTGACGCTCAAATTCCTTGTTTTCACCCACATAGGAAGAGATCATTTTCCTGATCTGGTGCCTGCGAAGCAGCATTCCCAGCCCGAATCCATCCACCCCGGCATTGTTTGAAATACAGGTAAGTCCTGTGATGTCACTTGCAGCCAGCGCTGCAATGCAGTTTTCAGGAATCCCGCATAAACCGAACCCCCCCAGCATGAGGGTCATGTTGCTCTCAATTCCTTTGATAGCCTCTGAGGCATTGTTGACTACTTTGTTCATTGTTAACAGAATCTCCTGCAAATTTATATTAATTCTAAATAAAAACCGTACTTTTGCAAAAATATTCTAACCAATTAATTTTATCCTTAAAATGCAAAAATTATTCAGTCCCTATAAGCTTGGAAATATCGAATTAAAGAACAGGGTTGTTATGGCTCCTATGACCCGTTGCAGGGCTATCGGCAACACTCCGAATGACCTGATTGCCTCATATTATGAACAACGTGCAAGTGCCGGCCTGATCATTACCGAAGGCACTTCCCCTTCACCAAATGGGTTGGGATACGCCCGTATTCCCGGGATCTTCAGCGACGCTCAGGTAGCCGGCTGGAAGAAAACAACCGATGCGGTGCACAGCAAAGGTGGAAAAATTTTCGTTCAGTTCATGCATACCGGGAGAATGAGCCACCAGCACAATCTTCCTGAAGGGGCAGAGGTCATTGCACCTTCAGCCATCGCAGCCACCGGCCAGATGTATACCGACAGCCAGGGAATGCAGGACCTTCCTGTTCCAAGAGCTATGACAGCCGAGGAAATTGTGACCACGAAAAAGGAGTTCATGAAATCATCCATCAATGCAATAACCGCCGGTTTTGACGGAGTGGAACTGCACGGTGCCAATGGATACCTGCTTGAGCAGTTTCTTTCGCCTGTGAGCAACCAGCGCACAGATGAGTATGGCGGAAGCATTGAGAACCGCGCCCGGTTTGTTCTGGAAGTAGTGGAAGCTGTCGGACAGGCTATCGGCATGGACAAAGTAGCCATCCGTTTATCACCTTATGGTGTCAACGGAAGCATGGTACCTTATCCTGAAATTAATGATACGTATACCTACCTGGCTTCCCAGCTGGATAAACTGGGGATTTTATACATCCACCTCGTCGACCATAGTGCCATGGGCGCTCCCGAAGTGCCGATGGCCATCAAGCAAACCATCCGTGAAAAGTTGAGCAACACGCTTATCCTTGCCGGAGGTTATTCAAAGGAAACGGCAGAACGTGATTTGCAGAGTGGCCTTGCCGACCTTATCGCCTTTGGCAAACCATATATCACCAATCCCGACCTGGTTGAGCGTATGCAGCATGACTGGCCGATCGATACCAATTATGATTTCAACTCATTTTACATGCCCGACGAAAAAGGTTATACGGATTATCTTCCTTACGAATCCAAATAATCTCACTGTTAATAAATGTTAAAGTGCTTGACTTCGCATTCTTTTGGGTTATCTTTGTATCAACAATTTTAAAACTTAAAAAACCGAAAAAAGAAAGACCCTCATTTTTGTTTTATGGCAGATTTCGCTCATACCGAAACCTGTATTAAAGCCAAAGGCTGTTCCGGAATCAAATGATTGCCGGATGATTTAAATCGCAAAAGCGACACCGCCCCGAACATGGGGCGGTTTTTTATTGGGTATTTGCCAAAGAACCAATAAGATATCCTCCCGCATCACCCCCTTCCGGTCCGAGTTCAATCACATAGTCAGCCTGGCTGATAATCATTGGGTCATGTTCTATAATGATCAGGGTATGGCCCTGGTCGGCAAGCTGATGAAATAAGACCAGCAAGTATTCAATATCCCGGAAATGAAGCCCGGTGGAAGGCTCATCAAACAGGTATAGCGTCGACCCTTTGCCTGGCTTCATCAGTTCCGCTGCCAGTGCCAAACGCTGCGATTCCCCTCCCGACAAACTATTCAGCGGCTGGCCTAACTGAAGATACCCCAGTCCCACCTTTTCCAGCATTAGTAACTGCTGCAGGAGAAGCTTCTGGTCAGTGAAAAAGAGGATCGCCTCCGTCACCGTCATATTCAGCACAGCCGCAATATGTTGACCGTGATAGAGGCAGGCAAGAATTTCCGGCCGATATCGTTGTCCCTGGCATTCTTCGCAGGTCAATTTAACATCAGACAGGAAATCCATGGAAATCCTGAGTTGACCCGTGCCCTCGCAAACCGGGCACCGGCCCTCCTTGTTCAGGTAAGAAAAGGAGTTTTTACTGAAACCAAATTGTTTAGAAGCCTGTTCCTGCGCGAATAAAACCCTGATCCGGTCAAAAATCCCGGTAAATGTGGCAGGGGTGGCAAGGGAGGAATTGAATCCCGTTCGCTGATTGAGGCTAATGAGTTGCTGAAAATTCTCAAAACCTGCGATAGATGAACATCCGGTGGGGTTCCCGCTCGTCCATGAAGCCTGTATCACCTCAAATACCAGGGTGGATTTTCCACTTCCCGACACACCGGTTATCGCGATGATGCCGGATGAGGGTATTTCCAGGTCGAATCCACGAAGATTATTTGCAAATGCATTCCGGATAACCAGTCCCTTTTTTAACTGGCGCTGCCGGCGGCCATTTCCTGCCACCGCCTTTCCCGCTGATCCGCTCAGGGCACTGCCACTTTGTACTGCTATATAAGGTCCTGTGACAGAATCCGGGTTGTTCATGATTTCATCGGGAGTTCCTTCTGCCACAATCATACCTCCATGGATTCCGGCTCCGGGCCCCATGTCAATCACATGATCGGCCGCCAGTATCACATCCCGGTCATGTTCAACAATCACCACCGTATTGCCTGATTCCTGTAATGACCTGATCGTTTTCATCAATTTGCCGGTATCCCTGGGATGAAGCCCGATGGTAGGTTCATCAAGCACATAGGTTATTCCGGTCAGCCCTGACCCGAGTTGCCCGGCCAGCCTGAGGCGCTGAGCTTCTCCCCCCGATAAGGTGGATGATACGCGGCTGATGGTGAGGTAAGCCAGTCCAAGTTCCTGCAGAAATTCAAGTTTTCTTAAAATTTCACGGATCAATGGGGTCGCAGCTTCTGTTTCCAGGTTGCCGGATAACCCCGGCAGAACTGATTTGAAAAACAACATGGAAGCGGTAACAGTCAGACCTGCAACTTCAGCGATGTTTTTCCCGCCGATGGAATAGCCCAGTGCTTCACTCTTCAACCGTGAACCCCGGCAAGTAGCACAGGGTGTGTTTTTCATCAGGCCAATCATGCTTTCTCCGCGATGATCGGCATGTTTGCGATGGTACTCTTCGTTTACCAGGTTTACCAAACCCTGCCACGGTCCTGTAAAATGATGCTCCCCGCTGCGGTTATCCCGCATGAATTGCCAGGTTACCTCATATTGTTCATCCCCGCTGCCTTCCAGGGCCAGTTTTTTTCCTTCGGCGGAAACATCGTTCCACGGTTGTGCAAAATTTATCCCGTGTTTTTCTGCCACTGCTTTCAGCGTTGCAATGTACTGGCCAAAGGGATCGCCATAAAATTTACCTGTTTTCGACCCATCCATCGCTCCGGCAAGCAAGGACTTTTGCGGATAGGTGATCAATTTTTGCGGATCGCAAACTATCTGATAACCAAGGCCGTCGCAGGTTGGGCAGGCTCCGTGCTGGTGGTTGAAGGAGAAGAGGCTGGAGGAGAGTTTTGGAATAGGGAATGACGAATGACGAATAGCGAATTCGGGTTGCAAACACCCTATGCGTGAAAATAATAGGCGGTAGTGGTCGTAAATGCCGGTGATGGTGCCAACCGTGGAACGGGGGGTGCGGGCAATGCCTCCCTGGTCAATGGCGAAGGTAGGGGTTAGGCCTGTGATTTCTTCAAAATCTGCATGATCCGAAACCCCGAGGCGGGATCGCACATAGGGTGAAAAGCTTTCCAGGAAACGGTTCTGCCCTTCGGTAAAAACCGTATCGAAGGCCAGTGAAGATTTTCCGCTGCCCGAGACCCCTGTGATTACGGTAATTTTGTTGTGAGGGATTTTTACATTAATGTGTTTGAGGTTGTTGGTGGAAATACCCGTGCAGGAAATGGAATATTGAATATTGATCAACGAATCTTGAATCTTGAATGATTTGCCTGACGGCAATAAATGAGGGCTGCCACATTTTTCGTCAGAAAAAAACTTCGATATTCGATATTCGTTGATCAATATTCGATATTCTTTTAGAGCTTTTGCCGTGAACGAACCCTCACAATCAACCATGGCATCCGGAGTTCCGGAAAAAAGCAGCCTTCCTCCGTCCCGCCCGCTGCCGGGGCCAAGATCCACGACATGACCTGCAGCTGAAATTATAGCCGGATGATGTTCGATCACGATAACCGTATGGCCCTGTGTGACCAGCCGGTCAAGCGCCAGGAGCAATACCCCCGTGTCTGCCTGGTGCAGCCCGGTTGTAGGTTCCTCCATGATGTAAAGGGTGTGTTCCGACTGTGGTTTAACCAGTTCCGTGGCCAGTTTGATACGCTGGGCTTCGCCTCCGCTCAGGGTTGATGATCGCTGCCCAAGGGTAAGGTATCCCAGGCCCAGGCTTTCAAGGGTTTTGAGGTAGTGCAAAATTTTAGGTTCTTCCGCAAACAGGGTAACCGCCTCAGACACGGTCATCTCCAGGATTTCGGAAATATTTTTATCCAGAAATTTGATTTCCAGGGTTTTGTCGTCGAACCGGCGTCCTTCACAGGCATCACACAGCACTTCCACACTGCCCATAAAATGCATCCCCAACTGCTGGTATCCTGCACCTTCGCACGATTCACAGCGGCCGCCCTGTGTGTTGAAAGAGAACCGGCTTTTATCATATCCACGGGTCGCAGAATCCGGCAGTTTCGCAAACAAATCGCGTATATGATCAAACAGCCCGCTGTAAGTAGCCGGGTTGCTGCGGGGGGTGCGCCCGATGGGTGACTGGTCGATCGAGATCAGTTTCCCGATACCTTCCCACCCGGTGATGTTCCTGAACTTCCCGACATGTTCGTTGCCGCCATGCAATACATTTTTTAAATAAGCACCCAGGATATGATTGGTCAGGGTTGATTTTCCGGCACCGGACACACCGGTAACCACATTCAATGAACGGAGCCTGAAGCTGACATCGATTCCCTTGAGATTATGTGCCGAAGCTCCTTCGATGCAAAGAAAGCCTGCATCCCGTTCTTCCTTCACGGGCAGGGTTATTTTTTCCAGGCCGAAGTAAAAAGACAACGTGCGGCTTTTCCGGATTTCCTTTTCGGATAAGGCAGCCGCCTCTTCCAGAGTGCCGCTGAATAATATTTCACCCCCGTGAATCCCCGGCCCGGGCCCGATATCGATCAGCCAGTCGGCATGCCGGATGAACTCTTCGTCATGTTCCACTACGATCACGGTGTTGCCTTTGTCGCGGATCCCTTTCAGAATGTCAATAAGTTGCACTACATCCCGGGAATGAAGCCCGATGGAAGGTTCATCGAAGATACAGATCATTCCGCTCAGATCCATGCCGGCCTGTGTGGCAAGGCGAAGTCGTTGTGATTCTCCGCCAGACAAGGTGGTTGAATCGCGGTCGGAAGAAAGATACGACAGCCCAAGCCGTTTCAGGAGGTCGATCTGCCCCGACAGTTTCAATATAATAGGCTCCGCAATCAATTTTTCTGTTTGAGTAAAGCTGAAACTTTGCAGAAGTTGCTGAAGGTCGTCGAGTTGCAGCGTAGCCAGATCCGCAATGGTATGCCCATGGATGGTAACAGCCAGTGCCTTATCATTCAGCCGCCGGCCATTGCATGCGTTACATTTGCCGCTGCGGACAAACCTCAGGATATTCCTGTTCCGGTCGCGTTGCAAAATGGTCTCCATCACCGGGAGGATACCTTTGTAATAACCAAGTTCGCGTGGTTTTGCAGTGATCCCGCTCCATTTCATCCTCGATTCAAGGGGATGCTTGCCATAAGGAATTTCGATTTTATCGCTGCCGTACAGAACGATGTGTTTTTGCTCCGGGGATAAATCTTTCCATGGTATATCGATATTGAACCCTTCCGACCTGCATACCTGGTCGAGCACATCCAGGGTAACCTGTGAATAGATGATATAGCCATTGGGGGCGGTGATCACAAGCGCACCCTCGCGCAGGGTCCTGTTTCCGTCGGAAATCAGCAGTTCGGGGTCGAGAAAATCTTCCACCCCCAGTCCTTTGCAGGCCGGGCAGGCGCCTTCGGGGGAGTTGAATGAAAACAAACTGCGGCTGACCGGAAAAGGGTCAACGGATTCGGAAAGGTGCCCCGTACGTGCAAACAAGAGCCGTAGTAAGTCATAGATACCGGTAATCGTTCCCACGGTCGACCTGGGGTTTGCTACCCCTGCTCTCTGGCTGAGGGCAATGGCCGGAGAAAGCCCGTCGACCTTTTCGACATCCGGTTTTTTCATTTTGCCCATAAATTGCCTGGCAAAAGAAGAGAACGACCCCAGATAGCGGCTTTCAGCTTCACGGTATAGCACATCGAAGATCAGCGATGACTTTCCCGAACCGGAAACGCCTGTAACCAGGATCAGTTTGTTTTTAGGAAATTCAACACTGACTGAACGGAGGTTGTGTTCGGAGGCATTGGTAATTGAGATAGATGGTGACAGGGGCATGGGGGCAGTTTGGTGCAAAAATAGTGAAATAGAGAAAGAGGGGTTGATGATTTCGTTTACATTTGTCAACAGAAAATACAGACTATGACCAACGATGAATTTCGGGCGAATGCCCACCAACTGGCAGACTGGATGGCTGATTACCTTGGAAACCTTGATCAGTACCCGGTGAAACCGGCTGTGAAGCCTGGTGACATTAAGGACCTTCTCCCGAAGTTCGCCCCTTTACATGGAGAGGATTTTCAAGCGCTCTTCTCCGATTTCAGGAATATCATCATCCCCGGAATGACCCACTGGCAGCATCCGGGGTTTTTCGCATATTTCCCGGCAAACAACAGCGAGCCTTCCATCCTGGCAGAAATGCTCACAGCCACAATGGGTGCGCAATGCATGGTTTGGCTTACATCTCCTGCCGCTGAGGAACTGGAGGAGCGGATGATGGAATGGTTGCGGGACATCCTGGGGCTTCCAAAGGAGTTTACCGGTGTTATCCAGGACAGCAGTTCCTCAGCTACCCTGGTCGCTATTCTTTCCGCCCGGGAAAAAAAATCGGATTTTGCCATCAACAGGAGGGGTTTTACATCGGTTGAGCGCTACAGGGTGTATGCCTCCACCCAGGGGCACTCCTCTATTGACAAAGATGTGAAAGTTGCAGGCATCGGCATCGAAAACCTCGTCAAGATTGAAACAGACGGTGATTTTGCCATGAGAACAGACAAACTTGAAGAGGCGATTGCGAGCGACATTGCCAACGGGTTTATCCCTTTGGCTGTCATCTCAACCTATGGCACCACCAGTTCCACAGCCATCGACCCGGTAGGGGAGATTGGCCGGATATGTGAAAAATACGGCTGCTGGCATCATGTCGATGCTTCATATGCAGGAACAGCGCTTATGCTGCCCGAAATCAGGGAACAAATACCTGGTATCGGGCGATGCGACTCGTTTGTGGTGAACCCGCACAAGTGGATGTTTACCAATTTCGATTGCTCGGCTTATTTTATCAGGGACAAACAAGCATTGACCGGTACGTTCAGCATCCTGCCGGAGTACCTTAAAACGGCAGAGGATAAAATAGTGAACAATTACCGTGACTGGGGTGTGCCGCTTGGCAGGCGCTTCAGGGCACTTAAGCTATGGTTTGTCATGAGAACCTATGGGATTTCGGGCATGCAGGAGAAGATCCGCAATCATATTGCTTTCGGACAATGGTTGATGGAGGAAATCCGCACCACTCCGGGCGTTGAGTTAATGGCGCCTGTTCCGTTTAACCTGGTTTGTTTCAGGGTACATCCACGGGGGATGGACAATGAAATGATGCTGGACCAGTTAAATGAAAGAGTCCTGGAAAAGATCAACCGGTCAGGGACTGTTTTTTTAACACATACCCGGCTGAATGGCAGGTATGTGATCCGGTTTGTTGCAGGGCAAACACATACCTCAGCAGAGCAAGTAAAAAATGGCTGGGAATATATCAAAGCTCAGGTTTCTGATTTGCAATAAATTCAATTATCTTTGATTGATCTTTAATTTAAATTTCTGTCAACCATGAAAAAGAAAAAATGGCCTATCATTCTCGGCGGTATTGTTGGCGCCCTGGTTGTTATAGTTTTCGGCATGATCATGTATGTAGTCTGGTTTTTACCGGATGTGCCTGTAAAGGATGTAAAAGTGGAGTCTTCTCCCGGCCGGATTGAGCGGGGAAAGTACCTCGCGAATCACGTGATGGTATGTATGGATTGTCATTCCACCCGCGACTGGAGCAGGTTTTCAGGTCCGATGATGCCCGGAACGGATGGAAAGGGAGGTGAGGTTTTCGATGAAAAGATGGGATTTCCCGGGCATTATCTGTCGCCGAACATTACCCCGTTCAATCTGAAGGACTGGACCGATGCGGAGATCTACCGTGCGATTACGAGTGGTGTAAGCAGAGACGGACATCCTTTGTTCCCCATCATGCCTTATCCGTTATATAGCACCCTCGACACCGAAGACATATACAGTGTTATTGCCTATATACGCAGTATTCCTTCGCTTGATAATTCGCCGGCACGTTCATCACCCACCTTTCCGATGAATATCATTCTTCATATGATTCCCGCGATAGCGATGCCACAGCCCAGGCCACCCGCATCCGATACCCTCGGTTATGGAGAATACCTGGTAAGGGCATCCGGATGCATTGAATGTCATACTCCGGCTGAGCACGGTCAGATTGTAAAAACGCTTGCCTTCACCGGCGGACGTGAGTTTCAGATGCCCGATGGCAGTATTCTGGTCTCCTCCAATATCACCCCCGATGTGGAAACCGGCATTGGCAAGATGAGCAGAGATGCGTTTATTTTCCGGTTTAAATCGTATGATTTGTCTGTTTATAATCCTCCGGTTCTGCAGAAGGGTGAAATGCAGTCGATCATGCCCTGGACTATGTACGCCGGGATGGACACCACCGACCTGACCGCGATTTACAGGTATCTGTACAGTCTGAAACCGGTTAGCAATAAGGTGATTAAAACAAAAACAGGAATGTGAATGAATATGCGAATAACGAATATGGGAATGACGAATTACGAATATAGGTGTAGCTAACCCGTCATTCGCATATTCGTCATTCTCGTATTCGTCATTCTCGTATTCGTCATTCATCAAATTCGTCATTCCAGTCCATTCACAAATAAGTATATCTTTGTACCGATTAAGATCATTGGCATTTTTGGGGTATTAGCTCAGTTGGCCAGAGCGCTGCGTTCGCAATGCAGAGGTCAC
>CAZVNF010000141.1:3179-10031 GCA_964628215.1 uncultured Draconibacterium sp. | reverse complement strand
ACCATCCCTGTATCGGCTGGAGTAAGGGAACCTGTATTTGCATTGAACCGGAATATCAGCACCTGGTCAATTCCAAGATCGGCTACCATTGCAAATTTATTATCATTGGTAACCCCGATAAAATGAGCATGAGGCCCGGCCTGGCGATCCGGGTTCACACTGGAGCCTGAATCCTGTATCAGAGAGGTTTGCCGGCCAAGCCGACCATCATTATTTACCGGAAATACTACCACATTCCCCCCATTATAATTTGCAACCATCAGGAATCGGCCCGACTTATCGAGAGATACGTGTGCGGGAGCAGCGCCAAGCGAAGAAACTTGCTGAAGGAGGTCCAATTTACCTGTCTTTTGGTTGATGGCAAAAACACTCACAGCCCCGGAGGATTTATTTTCAAAAGTGTCCAGTTCGTTCACCGCATAAAGAAACCTTCCATCACCATCCATGGTGATAAAAGATGGATTCTCTGTTACGGCAGCCAGGCCAATCTTTGTTAAATTGCCAGTTTCAGGATTGAATCGGAAGGCATAAATGCCATCGCTTCCATGGCCGGTGTAGGTTCCCACATAAACAAGGTATCCGGCATCGGGAGCTGAACAGGCTTGGAGAAACAGAATCGGTAAAAGCAGGCATAGCAGTTTCAAATTCTCATATATTTTTAAATTTAACAGCATCTTCTCTGTGTTAGTAAGATTCAAATCAGCTAATCGCTTGTTGAAGTATCAGATTTATTTCCGGGCGATCGGCTAATAAGCGCTCGCACGATGGGCAAAGTTCACGGGATAGATGGGTTGCCATATGATCCGGCAGGCGTTTACGAACGAAATCCCGGTGTGCAGGTGTCTGGGTATGGGCCCCGCAATTGCTGCATGTCAGCAATGGTTGCTCCTTTACAACGGTTCCTGTTATAATCGTATGCCTTATTCCATCCATATCATCTAAATGGATCGCGCCGGTTGGGCACACCTGCGTGCAGGCTCCGCAACCAATACAAAGCTCAGCAGGCCGGGTGAAGTCAAGGTAAGCCAGACGACCTGCCTTTGTTTCGGCCATCCGCAGCGCCTCAACTCCCATTTCACTGCAGGCAACCATGCAAAGGCCGCAGCCGATGCAGATATCGCAACGCAAACAGCGATGGGCTTCAAGTTGTGCCATGGCATCTGTGAGGCCTTCCTCGATCCTGACATAGTTGCCTTTGCCAACGGTTTCTTCAACATCCCGCTCGGGCATAAAAGCCCGCCGAAGATAACTGCGATCGTTTGCTGAAACTTTAAGTGGAGTAACCTCTGCACGCCGCAGGGGTGTACTTGTTAAGATATCCGGTGCTGATTTGTTTTTTAACCAGGCATCTATTGAGGCTGCTGCTATTTTCCCGGAGCGGATTGCTTCCACTGCAGTCCTGGGACCATGCTGCCCATCTCCACCGGCGAATACACCAGGCACTGTGGTCATCTTAGTTTTAGGGTCTGCAACGATAAATCCACGCATGTTTTCCACCTTGCTTCCCTCCAGGCAAGTAATGTCTGTACCCTGACCAACGGCAAGGATAACATGATCTGCTTCGAGCCTCAACAGCCGGTTTGTGTCGAACTGAGGATCAAATTTGCCTGTCTCGTCTTTTACCCGTTCACAATACTGGAACACGGCTTCACCATATTCCTCCACACGCACCGGTCCCCAGCCCGGGTGCAATCTTACTCCTTCAGCAACTGCAAGTTCAATTTCATGCGGACTTGCCGGCATTTCACGGCGATTTTCAAGAGAAACCAATTCAACGATCTGGCCCCCCTGGCGTAAAGCAGTTAATGCGACATCAATGGCGACATTTCCCCCACCAACAACCACAACGCGGGGCCCGACGTGGACTTGTTCGCCGGAACGAACTGAACGAAGAAAGTCAATGCCACCCAATACAAAGGGGAGATGAACACCCTCAACGGGTATCATTCGTGTACGTTGAGTGCCTAAACCAATAAAGACTGCATCGAACTTTTTTCGAAAGTCTTCGACACTGTCGATCACTGTGCTGGTATGTATATTTACACCCAATACCCTGATCTGATCGATTTCCTTCTCGAGCAAATCGGGTGGCATGCGGTAGGCCGGAATACCATATCGCAGCATTCCTCCTGCAAATTCCTGGGCTTCAAAAACTTCTACTTTATGACCCATTGTCCGGAGGTAGTATGCCGCAGTAAGCCCTGAAGGACCAGCGCCGATTATACCGATCTGTTTTCCTGAATCGGGTGCAATTTCGGGTTTTGGGTAGCCACCGTTATCGAGGCAATGTTCGGCAGCTTTGGCTTTTAATGGCCTGATAAACACAGCTCCGATGCCTGTTCCACGAACACAGGCAGATTCGCAAGGTGCCGGGCACACCAAACCACAGGTTAGTGGCAGTGGATTATCACGCCGGATCACTTCAACGGTTGAATAATAGTCACCCTGCCCCAGGTATGCTATGAAACTGGGAATATCGATATTAGCCGGACAAGTGCTATGGCAGGGTGCGGCATTGTGCACCAGGCAAAGGTTTTCAATGCATGATTCACGCCTGGCATGGCTTTCCCACTGTTCGCGGTAGTAACGCAAAGAACTGCCCAGAGGCCAGGCAGCTGCCAGTCCCTGCGCGGTATACTCAAGCACTAATTCGTCAAGTGCCCGGAGATGCGCGACTTCGCCGCGTCCGAGTGTGATCTCAGCGACCAGACGCGCTCCGCGTGCCAGCAACCCCCGTATATGTGCAGGTTCTCTTTCGGCAAGTTGCCAGTGCCGATAGATTGCCCGCCGGGTCTGTTTTACCACACATACACCTTCAGACATCACCATAAGGGTGGATGGCACCGGAATGACGGAGGCTGAGGCTAATGAAAGCGGGGTGCAGGAAATGTCAGTTGCAGAGAGAGGTATAAAACCACCCATCCCATCGTCGAACGCGAGCACTGGATCAAAACCATTCATTTCAACACCACCCCCCCAATTGTCAATCTGATGCCGTAAATTACCGGAACGTTTGATCTCAACCAGGCCGCGTTGTTTCATACCACGCCGGAGAGTCATTAAAGATGCATCGGCAACCGATTCTCCGCGGAATAACAAGGCTATCCGGCACCAGGTTTCCGGTGTGTGAATCAGCTGGGTATTATCTGAACCCTGCATGTCGTCCCAACACCTGGAACGACTGTTGCGCAGCACTTCCATTTTCCTTTGAGGAATGGCGACCTGAAGGAGGGATCGGATGGATTCCACCACGTTTAAAAACGACACTTCCTGTCCATTAAGTTCAGCCGGCAAACGCAACTCGATCTTTGTACTTTCACGGAGCCCGACAGCTATCAACACCCCTTCAGCCATCAGCCAGGCAGCATTTATGAGAACAGCTGAGGCATTGCGTGAACGCACGTCGAACCCGGTGGCATCTATGACCAATGCCGCAGGTCCGCGCCCCCGCAGGAATCGCCTCCAGGCGAGATAAACAGGTTCACCTGATCCCCCACATTCGGCTAAGCCCGATTCCTGGATACGTTGAAGCCGATGCATGGGAGTTAAAAGCTGAGACGCCACAAAGCCGGGAAGAGCACTTTCGAGTGTTTGCGACTGGGGTGAGCCACCTGCCAGGGCAGCCGCACCGGCATCGAGCCAGGCTGGCAGCAACGGAATATTGCTCATACCTCCTCCTTTCCCTTTTCCTGTGGTTCGGCAATAAGCTGGCGGGCATACCTTTCCCGGCGCGGATCCGGTGCTTCGCCGGCGATATTGAATGACAAGCAACCGGTTACGCATTTGGTAACACAGGCTGGTTTTAATCCTGCATCAACCCGATCTTTACAATAGTCGCATTTCACAACTTTCCGGCTGGCCTGATCCCACTGAGGTGTACCCCACGGGCAGGCGGAAATGCAGGTCTTGCAACCGATGCAGATACTGGATTCAGGAAACACAATACCATCTTTCCCGCGTTTTTGCATGGCTCCTGTGGGACAGGCTTTTACGCACCAGGGATCCTCGCAGTGGAAACAAGGCATGAAAATGATGCGCATTCTGGGTTTTCCGTCTATATCCACCGGATCGAAAGTGATTATCTTACACGGTGTTGGACCCGGGCCAAGATCTTTATTTGTCTTACAGTGAACTTCACAAGCCTGGCAGGCTATACAGTTCGGTTCGTCGTGATAAAGTGTGTATTTACTCATTTGCTGACTCCTTTCGCTGATGCTGGCTTTATGCGTACAATTGTTTCGGTTAAGGAGCAGCCACCGCCGGCCTTATCGAAATCATAAAGCTTGCCATGCTGCAAACTCTGGTCAGCCAAACCAACGCCACGGGCCTTTGTGGCGAGTGGTACGGTTGCCCCATATCCATGCAACATAAAGACAGCTTCGGGATGTATCCACTTGGTAACTTTAGCTTTTATACATCCGCAATATTTTCCACTTCCGCTTATTTCAACGGTATCGCCATCGGCAATTCCCAATGGTTGGGCACGGTCAGGGTGTATCCAGAGAACCTGTTCCGGGGCAGCCTCATTCAGAAGCGGATTGTTAAGCGACTGCCCCTGAGCCAGCGTGGCTGTTTTTGCGAACAACAGATAGAAGTTGTCTTCTATTGGAACAGGCTTCGTTTCGTAAGGTGGAAGGCTTTCCAAACCTGATTTTTTCAGGTAGTCACTTACGATCTCAATCTTGCCGGAGGGAGTGGGGAATTTCAGATTTTCGCGTGCCGTCATTATTGGAGCATCACTCAGGCTGACAAATCCTTTCTCGCGCATTTCGGCGACCGTTACACCGGTTCCATCCAACTGGTAGTTCCATAATTCCTCTATGGTTTCAAAGTCCAGTGCCTCTTTTATTCCAAGCCTTCGTAATATCTCGCGGAATATCCACCAGGCAGGTCTGCTGTCGAATCGTGGTGCTATCGCTTGGTCGCGCATGGCGAAGACCGGCACAGGCCCATTCATCTGGCCCAGAATATTCGTTCTTTCCAGGTAGGTTGTCTCGGGCAGAATCACATCTGAATACCAGCCTGTTTCCGAATAGCGTACATCAATAGAGACGAGCAGTTTAAGTTTGTCGAGTGCATGTTTCAGCGCTTCAGTATCTGGCATACTTGTCACCGGATCATGACGATAGGCAAAATAGGCACCTATTCCGTATGGCATTCCGGTTTCGAGGGCGGCGAAAAGCTGGTGCAGCATACCCATGGAAGGATCCCACGAAGGCCTGTCGGTACCCGCACCGTCAACACGTGGTTCGGTTACCGGGGGTACCCGGTCAGTAAGACGCTTCAGCCCTTTTTTGCCATAATATTCCGGTGATTTTGCAATTATTAAACCTCCGGGAATGTCAAAATTCCCCATCAGAGCATTCAGCACCAGTGCCGAAAGAGTCACCTGGAACGACTGGCTGTGACGGGCTGACATCCAGCCGGGATGGAATACGACATGAGGCGCATCAGCGGCAATTTCCTTTACAAACTCGTAAATTTGCCCGGCAGCTATCCCGGTGTGGCTTTCCTGCCATTCAGGCGTGGTATCTTTCACTGCCTCGCGCAGGTAATCCATCCCGATCACACATTTGTCAACAAATTCCTTGTCATAAATTTCCTGCCTGAGGATTTCATGTATAAGTGCAAGGTTCAGCGCATAATCGCTGTTCGGTCGTACCTGCCAGTAGCGGGTTGCCTTACAGGCCGTAATGGTGACCCTGGGATCAATATAGGTAACTTTCATGCCGCCGTTTACTGCTGCCATAAATGCTTTGGCCTCTTTTACCGTGAGTGATTCGACAATGTTACGTCCATAAAGCACCATGTGTTTAATACGCATCATGTCGGGTATAAGTCCGGCGACGCCAAAGCCGATCATGCTTCTTCCTGCATTATGGGCATTGCCGTTGCATGTTGCATCATGGTTGAAATAATTGGGTGAACCGAGGGCCTTAACGAAAGTTTTTGTCAAATCGGTGAAGAGACCACCGCGATCGGAAAGCGCAATTCCGCGGCCTCCGAATTCAGCCATGGTTGAATTCAGTTGTTCGGCGATATAATCGAGGGCTTCGTCCCAGGTGGCACGCCGCCACTGTCCGCTGCCACGGGGACCCGTTCGGATCAGTGGCGAATGAGGACGCTCATCATCGGATTCGAACGATAGCCCGGCAGCGCCTTTCGCGCAGAGGCTGGCACCTATTGCCTTATCGTTGGTATTACCCTGAAGCCATGTCGCCTTGCCTTCAACTACCGTTACTTCCATCGCGCATCTTACTGCGCACATGCCACACATACTGTAAACCGTGCGTCGGCCAGGGACACCCACTCCGGAAACGTTTGGTGCCATTGTTGAATTCGCTGATGTCTCCATTTCTGAATTATTGAATTACATGTTTTTAATCAAAACCTTATTCTGATTTATACTTCTGAAAACTGAATAACAACCTTGATATCATCCGGCTTTCGATCGAGTGCAATCATAAAGTCCTCAGGTTTTTCGCACCGTGTTATAAGTTTGGCCAGCCATTTGCGATCAGCTTTGGCCAACGTTTGACCTGCCCTATACCATTGACGCTTGTTTGCATTGACGCTGCCTACGATTACATTGTTTCTTAATACCGCAGCAGCGGCCATGTCTGCAGTACCGGCTTTTGACATATGTCCTCCATGACCTACGCCCGTAAGACATAAAATCCCGTTTGCTCCCAGCTGTCGTATACAAGCTTCTATTACACTGCTTACTCCTGTACATTCTATAATTGCATCCGGCTCAAATCCGATATCGGATATATTTCCGCAATGATAAAAAGCTCCAAGTTCCCTTACCAGGTCAGGTTTGGCTCCAGATTCCATCCGGTCGAGGACATG
>CAZVNF010000141.1:1351-3079 GCA_964628215.1 uncultured Draconibacterium sp. | reverse complement strand
ACGAGCATTGACCCGTCGCGCATATCCGGTTCCGGCATCTCCATATATCTTGCGGTTCCCGGCTTTTTTGGTTCAACAGTAATTGCTTTCATCCCGTTTGTTTTATTTTGGTTTAGGTAACTATTATATTACTTAAATGACCCCACCCCAACCCATCCGATTACATTATTTCTTCTTTGCCACACCTTTTGTCTCCTTATGGAAACTTACACTCTTTCCACCTGCAAGTAACTGCCCTGCATCCAGTTGGCCATAAAGCTGTATGAGCTTTGCAACGACACCGGTCCAACCTGTCTGGTGACTGGCGCCCAATCCGGCACCATTGTCGCCATGGAAGTACTCGTAAAAGAGGATGTAATCACGCCAGTGCGGATCAGACTGAAACTTCTCCGTGCCACCATATACAGGCCGCCGGCCGTGTTCATCGCGGGTAAAGGTGCTGGTAAGTCTGCGGCTGATCTCTTTACTCACGTCAAAAAGGTTCATCAGGTTTCCGGATCCGGTTGGACATTCGACTTTAAAATTGTCTCCGTAATAGAGATAGAACTGCTGCAGTGCCCTGACAATCAATAGGTTTACCGGCATCCACACGGGTCCGCGCCAGTTGGAGTTGCCTCCAAACATGCCTGTATTCGACTCGGCAGGCAGATAATCAACCCGGTACTCCTGTCCTCCCTCATGCAGAATATATGGGTGTTGCTCATGGAACCTGGAAATCGAACGGATGCCATGGGGTCCGAGGAACTCATTCTCGTCAAGCATCTTGTCAAGAATTCTTCTGAGCCTTTCCGGGGTTACCAGGGCAAGAATACCTCTTTCATTCACTCCAAAATGACCTGGTCCTGTGGGATGTATGGAGGCCCATAGTTCAGGTATCCTGCGTTTGCGTTCAATGATGTCGGCCATGGCCGCTGGGATATGCTCACGCTGACTCTTTTCGATAACACTGGTGGCGCACAAAGGCAGTAATCCTACCAGCGATCGTACTTTAAGCTTTGTAGCACTTCCATCGGGTAACCGGAGCAGATCGTAGTAAAATCCGTCCTCCTCATCCCACATTCCGTCAGGCCCCTGCCTGTTCATGGCCATGGCAATGAATTGAAAGTGCTGGGAAAACTTTATGACCATTTCTTCATAGGATGGATCGTGAAATGCGAGTTCTGACGCCAGTTCAAGCATGTTCTGGCTGAACAGGGCCATCCAGGCGGTGCCGTCTGCCTGTTCAAGGCTGCCGCCGGTGGGCAATGGTGCACTCCGGTCAAAAACGCCAATGTTATCAAGGCCAAGGAACCCGCCTTCGAATACATTCTTGCCATACCGGTCTTTGCGGTTTACCCACCAGGTAAAGTTTATCAATAATTTATTGAAAGTTGACTTTAAAAAATTCACATCTGCCTTGCCATGCAGGGCCATATCCATCCGGTGAAGAAATAAACTGGCCCAGGCGTGAACCGGCGGATTTACATCGCTGAAATTCCATTCATAAGCCGGCATCTGCCCGTTGGGATGCAGATATACACCGCGTAGCATCAGTTCCATCTGCCCTTTGGCAAAATCGGGATCCACGATGGAGAGCGGGATCGTATGAAAGGCAAGATCCCAGGCTGCGTACCATGGATATTCCCACTTGTCGGGCATGGAGATGATGTCCTCGTTGAGCATGTGGTACCAATCGGAATTGCGGGCATTCTTATAACCTGAATGGAGGGGGTTGGAGTTATGTTCGTC
>CAZVNF010000141.1:0-1251 GCA_964628215.1 uncultured Draconibacterium sp. | reverse complement strand
GCAATCCATGCCGACCAGTCGTTCCGGAACCAGAGCGTCGGCAACAGATGCAGTTCGGCTGCTTCCGGTCCACGGTTGAATGCAGTTATTTTCACCAGGATGTCTTCCGGACCGGCTTTGGCGTATTCGATGAAGACATCGAAATAGCGGTCCTCATTGAATACACCCGTGTCTAACAGTTCATACTCCATCTCTTCCCGCGTACGTTGCCCGTTTACCCGAACAAGTTCCTCGTAAGGATAGGCTGCCTGCGGGTATTTATACAGGTATTTCATATAGGAGTGCGTAGGAGTGGAGTCGAGGTAGAAGTAGTACTCCTTCACATCCTCTCCATGGTTGCCCTGGCTGTTGGTCAATCCGAAAAGCCGCTCCTTTAAAATTGGGTCCTTGCCATTCCATAAAGCGAGGGCGAAGCACAGGCGCTGCTTGTCATCGGAAATGCCGGCAATGCCATCCTCGCCCCAGCGATAGGCACGGGAACGGGCATGGTCGTGGGTGAAGAAATCCCAGGCATCACCGCCTTCACTATAGTCTTCACGTACGGTTCCCCACTGGCGTTCGCTTACATAGGGCCCCCACTTTTTCCACGGGATCTTTTTCTCCCGTGCTTCTAATAATCTGGCTTTTTCCATAATTATCAATTCTACTATTGTATTATTTCTCCTTTCCCTGTTGCTGCTCTTTCAATTTTTGTTCCTGCTTCATTTTCTTCTCCCTTGCCTTCTCAGCGTTTTTTGCCTTTGCTTTTTCGCCGGCTCCGATCGGAATGCTTGCAAATAGGTAGAAAGAAGAGTTTCGTTGTGGGTCGCCGGGGTTATTTTTCACAATATCCAAAAAGCCATAGTAATACCGAAGGCCAAAATTCATCCCATTCAGGGCATCAATGGCATACCCGATACCGGCCATGCCTCCGACATCCAACTTTACAAACTGATCTTTTACATCATTATCAAAGGAGAGGTCATCCTTGTTTTCAATTTCAGTTGTAAAAATATCATTTGCTTTATACCCCAGGCTAAGCATCGGACCAAGCTCAATAAACAACTTTTTCTTAAACGAGTATCTTATAAGTATGGGTACATTGAAATAACTTAATTTCCGGTCAACGCTGCCATTGCTGAAGAGGCTGTCGAGTGCTGTAGAATCGGCATTGGTAAGATGGTAAGGAGTGATCCCGTTTGCTCCCAATGCTGATTTAACCAGCACACCCGTGTGGATATACCATGGCTTGTCTTTTTTTAACAGGAAATC
>CAZVNF010000140.1:0-10113 GCA_964628215.1 uncultured Draconibacterium sp. | reverse complement strand
GGGCATTCATCGATGCAGGTTCCGCAAGCGGTGCAATCATCATTAATTTTATAAGCCATGACTTATTGAGTTTATGTCCTTTATTGTCAGGACGAGTTAATAAAGCGATTTTCGAGGCAAAGATAAATATTTTCCCGGATATGCTGTCCTTATCTACATTTTTTAACTTTAAGTTTTGGCTTTGCACTTTGCCTTTTAACTTTATTAAGTAACTTTGCAATCCTAAACTCAATAAAGCTATGGCTAAGAAAAAAAGACCTGTTATTGAACGTGAAGATGTAGTGGTTAAGTTCGTCGGCGACTCTGGCGATGGTATGCAACTTACCGGCAGCATGTTTTCAGATGTAGCCGCACTAGTAGGAAACGACCTTGCAACATTTCCTGATTTTCCTGCTGAAATCCGTGCCCCCCAGAATACCGTGGCCGGTGTTTCAGGCTTCCAGGTGCATATGGGAAGTTCGAAAATTTACACCACCGGCGACCTTGTGGATGTTTTGGTTGCGATGAATCCGGCATCTCTGCGGTCAAATCTTAAATGGGCTAAAAAAGGAGCTACCATCCTTACTGATACCGATGCCTATGACGAAAAAACAATCGAAAAGGCAGGTTATAAATCAGATCCGTTTTCCGACAATTCCCTTGACAGTTTCAACATGATCAAGGCTCCGATCACCACACTCACAAAAGCGAGTCTGAAAGAGCTTGGCATTGATAACAAAATTGCTGAACGCAGTAAAAACATGTTTGCCTTAGGCATGCTGTATTATATTTTCAACAGGGACCTGAAGCCTTCCTTCACTTATTTTGAACAGAAATTCAAGAAAAAACCCGAGTTGATTGAGATCAATAAAATCGTACTTCAAGCCGGGTTCAATTATGCCGATACCATAGAAGCCCTTGAATCAGTTATTCAGGTTTCCCCTGCAAATATGCTGAAAGGCCGTTACCGTAACATTACCGGAAATGTAGCCACTGCTTGGGGTTTACTGGCTGCTGCTGAAAAATCTGGCCGGCCGCTGTTCCTGGGTTCCTACCCCATTACACCGGCAACAGAGATTCTTATGGAACTTTCCAAACACAAATCATTGGGAGCTAAGGTTTTTCAGGCCGAAGATGAAATTGCGGGTATATGTTCTGCCATTGGGGCTTCCTTTACCGGTGCTATGGCTTGCACCACCACTTCAGGTCCTGGCCTCTCCCTTAAAAGTGAAGCAATTGGCCTGGCTGTGATAACAGAACTACCCCTGGTAATTGTAAATGTTCAACGGGGTGGCCCCTCAACAGGATTGCCAACCAAATCAGAACAAAGTGATTTATACCAGGCTTTATTCGGACGAAACGGGGAATGTCCGGTGATTGTCGTGGCAGCCTCTTCATCAGAAAATTGCTTCTACTATGCCTACATGACAGCCAAGTTGTCAATGGAACATATGACACCTGCAATCCTGCTAACCGACGGCTATCTCGGATTTGGCTCAGCTCTGTTCCGGATACCTAAGATGGCAGACATGCCTGAGATCAACCCACCCATTGCCCAGCCAAATGATCCTGATTATAAACCATACAAGCGTGATCCGGAAACTTTTGTACGCCAATGGGCCATCCCCGGTACAGAAGGACTTCGTCACCGGATCGGCGGACTTGAAAAGGAGAATATCACAGGGGTTGTTTCAACCGACCCGATGAACCACCAGATCATGACCAACTTACGCGCACAAAAGGTTGAAAAGGTGGCGGATTTTATCCCGGAACAGGAAATTGAAGGCGCTACCGAAGGAGATTTACTGGTGGTAAGCTGGGGTGGAACCTATGGTGCAGTGCACTCTGCTGTTGCAGAAATGCAAAAGGAGGGCAAAAATATCAGTCATGCCCATTTCCATTACATCATGCCTCTACCCAAAAACACGGAAAAGATATTGAAAGGCTTTAAAAAAATTGTGGTTTGTGAACTTAACAGCGGGCAATTTGTAAATTATCTCCGGATGAAGTTCCCAATGCCCAATATTTCCCAGTTTAACAAGGTACAGGGGTTACCATTCATGATTAACGAGTTAACAGATAAGTTTAACCAACTTTTGGAGGAGAAATAAATGGACTTCATAAATATGACAGTTGAACGTACAAATGTTCAGCTTAGCAAAGCAGATTTTGAAAGCGATCAGATGGTAAAATGGTGTCCGGGTTGTGGAGGCCACGCAATTCTTGCTGCTGTTGAACGTGTATTTCCAAAAATCGGTTACCGCAAGGAAAATTTCTGCATGGTATCCGGAATCGGGTGTTCTTCACGGTTTCCTTATTATGTAAACACATATGGAATTCATGGGATACACGGCCGCGCTGCGGCGATCTCAACCGGTGTTAAAATTGCCAATCCCAAACTGAGTGTATGGACCGTTACAGGGGATGGGGATTCACTCGCAATTGGAGGGAACCATTTTATCCATGTGATACGGCGCAATGTCGACCTCAACATACTTTTATTCAACAACCAGATTTATGGACTCACCAAGGGACAGTTTTCCCCTACTACTCCAATGGGAAAGGTTACTAAAACCTCCCCGATGGGGACTATTGAGCACCCATTTAATATTGGTGAACTAGTGATGGGCGCACAGGGGACTTTCTTTGCCAGGGTGCCCGACAATAATATTGCCCTGATGACCGAATGCATGTTTGAAGCAGCAAAACACGATGGCACTTCAGTGACAGAAATCATGGAAAACTGCATTATTTTTGCAGATAAAGCCCATGCACCCGTAACCGGGAAAGATGTGAAAGACGAAAACATGCTGATCCTGAAAAATGGAGCGCCCATGGTTTTTGGAAAAAACAATGAAAAAGGGCTGATTCTGAAGGATACTATGCTTGGAGTAGTTGAAATAGGAAAAAACGGGATTACCATTGAGGATATACTTGTTCACGACCAGTACAATCAGGACCCGGGAATACAACTCATGCTGGCAAAACTGGCTCCGCCCCACTTCCCTATGGTTTTTGGCGTAATCCGGTCGGCGATGTATCCAACCTATGACGATTTGGTTGAAGAGCAGATCAAATATGCAAAAGAAACCTCCAGGATCAAAAATGTGGATGATCTTTTGAATTCAGGGGATACCTGGGAGATTTAACAGGCAAAGTAAAAGTAAACCTGCTTCCCTTTCCGGGTTCACTGGTCACCCGGATACTTCCATTGTGTTTTATTATAAAGTCTTTGCTTAGCAGCAGCCCGAGTCCTGTGCCTTTTTCATTCGCAGTACCAGGATTTGAATTCAAACTGTTATGGTTAAACAAACCTGTAATAGTTTCTGTAGTCATTCCGATACCATTGTCAGATACGGTTACCTCTACCATATCATCCGTTGCTGAACAGGAAAGTTCTACTTTACCTCCAACTGCAGTGAACTTGATTGCGTTGGATACAAGATTTCTTAGAATAGCTGCAAGCATGTTGCGGTCGGCAAAAACAGCCTGGGATGATGAAATCATGTTTACAAGTTCAATTCTCTTGTTTGTTGCCATCAACCTCATCAGAGCAAGTGTTTCATCTGCACTTTTTTTTAGGATTAAGTCTTCCGGGGAATAGGTGAATTTACCAAGCTGGCTTGTTGACCATTCAAGCAAATTCTCAAGCAAATTGAATACGCCCCTGGACGAATTGAAAATATGTACCGCAAACTGTTGTCTCTCCGCCACGGTATATTCATCATACGATTCGGCTAAAAGCTGTGAATACCCCAGGATTGAATTAAATGGATTTCGGAGGTCGTGACTGATGATAGAGTAAATCCGGTCCTTCATGTGGTTGAGATCGGTAAGTTCTTCAGCCAACTTCCGGAGTTGCATCTCCCCCCGCTTTCTGTGACCAATATCATGAATAATCAACAAACTTCCCAGCAACGTTGCTTTTGGCCCCTTGAGAGGATAACGTGTGATCTCAAACCAATCCATCGGGGCCTCTATTGCAATTTCCCGCCTGGATTCCTCGTCCATTGAAATATCTTCAAAAACCTTCTTCAATACCGGCAGTACCGATTCTATTCTCTGTCCTGTAACATTCCTTTCAATCTTCAGGATTTTAGTGGCCACCGGACTTATATCAACTATGAAATTTCTGCTGTCGAGCACGATCACTCCATCTTTCAGTTTTTCAATCATAAATTGCTGACTGAAAGGAACGATGTCAAATAACTGCTCCCGGAAAATTCCGAGAAAAAAGATGATTCCTGCAATCATGGTTCCCATGGGGGAGATATCAAGCCCTTCCATAGGACTGAGCCCCAGTGTGTATACCAAGCCGGTTAGCAAAGCCACCAATGATCCTGAAAGTAAAAACACCGCCCTTGATTTATAATACCCTGTCCTACTAAGAATAAAGCGGATCAAAACGAAATTGGCCAAAAAAATCACACCCAGGGAATAGGCCATGGCCAGATAAAAAACAGGACCATGGTGGTAGTTCAGAATATTGAAACCGGCTTTGCTCCACGAAAAACCAGTCCATATCAAATGGTGAAAATCATTGGTAAAAACCAAAATGATCGTCAAAACCGGTACCACCCATAAGTAAATGAAATATCGTTTAAAAAATGAAATATTATCAAGATCGCTGGAGAAGATAAACAGAAAAAACAACGGCGGGATAAACATATTCGCAAAATACTCATATTGGGATAATGCGACTTTCAACTCTATTGTTGGCACCGCTGATTCAAATGACAGCAAAAATGACCAGTACGAGGAAAGGGCCATCATACAAATAAAAGCCCATTTGCCACGGATTTTCTGGTGCTTCCAAACTGTAAAAACAAGTTGAAGGCTGATTATTCCCGTAACTATATAAATCCATGTGATAAGGCTTACCTGCAAAGTCAATTTTTTATTAGTACCAATCAAAAATAGGCTTTTTCAATAGTAAAATGAAAAAAAAAGGCAACTTTCTGCCAACCTCTGAAATTACATGGTAATTTTGCCGAATGACTATACAGGACTTTGTACGGTTTTCCAGAGAAAAAATGAATTTGTCGGGCCATGAACGTATTCTCCTGGCTGTAAGCGGAGGAATTGACTCCACCGTGATGGCACATCTTTTTCACCAGTCCGGTCTCAGGTTTGCAATAGCCCATTGTAATTTTTACCTCCGTGGAAAAGAAAGTGAGGAGGATGCCGTATTTGTAAAGAAACTGGCAAACAAGTTTAACGTTCCTTTTTACCTCAAAAAATTTGAAACTTCAGCATTTGCATCAGGCAAAGGGATATCAATTCAAATGGCTGCACGAGAATTAAGGTATGATTGGTTTGAAGAAATCCGTGCACAGGAAAAATTTGATCTGGTCGCAACGGCTCATCATCTTGACGATCAGGTTGAAACGTTTTTGATTAACCTTATCAGGGGAACAGGAATTGCAGGTCTCCACGGAATTCCTATTAAAAACGGATCAATAATCAGGCCGATGATGTTCGCTTACCGCAAAGATATTGAGCAATTTGCCACTCAACATAAAATCCCTTTTCGTACTGACCTGTCTAACCATGAAACCAAATACCTTAGAAACAAACTCAGGCATGAGGTAATTCCAATCCTCTGCTCTATAAATCCTGAGATTCAGAAAGGGGTGACAGGAACCATAAAACGCCTGGCAGAATTTGAGAAAATCGGCGACCGGGTGGTTAAAGATTGGTTGAAAAGTGTGATTATTCAACAAGGAGGTGACACTTGGTTAAATATCGGAGATATATTAAAAATGGATCCCCCTGAACCCTTTCTATGGGAATTTATCTCAGGGTTTGGATTTAACGAAACTCAGGCAGGAAATATGCTTGCGAGTCTTGACAAAAACAATCGAAGAGTCTTTCACGCAACCAAATATAAACTTGTAAAAGACAAAGGTCAACTGGTGATAAGTTTGATAGAACACAAAAAAAAGAATAAGGAATTCAAAATCAATATTTTTATCGACAAAATGAACTTAATTAACCCGATAGAACTTTCCTTTACACGAGTAAAAATTCACAATAAATATGAAATCCCGGTTACAATACATATTGCCAGTTTGGATTTTGACAAACTTCAATTTCCTCTCACCTTAAGAAAATGGAAGGATGGTGACTCGTTTTATCCGCTTGGTATGAATAAAAAGAAAAAGCTAAGTGATTTTTTTATTGACCAAAAAATTCCTGTAAAGGAGAAAGAAAATACGTGGCTTCTTGTTTCCGGTTGTAATATTTTGTGGATTATCGGCCATAGGATTGATGACAGGTACAAAGTGACTGCAGCTACCAAAGAAGTACTTTGTGTAGTACAGAAAATCATAAATTAAAGTATATTCGCAAAAAAAACGACATGATTAAAATTGGTCTTATAGGTGGGTCTGGTCTTGAAAAACTTAACATTTTCTCCAATTCCAGGGAAGTGGATGTTACAACACCCTACGGTTCAACAAGCTCCTCGATAATTTCGGGAGTTGTCGGCCATTGTGAAGTACATATCCTTTCAAGGCATGGCCGCGATCATACCATTCCTCCTACCCAGGTTAACTACCGGGCAAACATTGCGGCTTTAAAGCAAGTGGGTTGTCAATATATTTTTGCTACAACTGCATGTGGCAGCCTTCGGGAAGAAATTGGCCGCGGAGACATGGTTATTGCAGACCAGTTCATTGATTTTACACGACTGAGGGTCAATACTTTTTACGATAAATTTGACCCGGGGAAAGTAGTACATACCGGTATGGCTGATCCTTTTTCAGAATACCTTCGCCAGGCACTCATCCAGGGTTGTAAAGAAACTGGCGTCAGATACCACCCTTCCGGTACAATTGTCACCATTGAAGGTCCTCGTTTTTCTACCCGTGCAGAATCAAAAATGTTCCGGTTACTCGGTGCCGATGTGATCAATATGAGCGTTGCGCCTGAAGCAAGCCTGGCTATGGAAGCTGGAATTCCCTATGCGGCAATTGCTCTCTCCACCGACTATGATTCATGGAAACAAGATGAAGAACCTGTTACCTGGGAAGATGTACTGCGGGTCTTTAATGAAAATGTAAAACATGTCACCGGTCTGCTGGTGCATGTTTTACAAAATTTTAAAGAAATGGAAAAAAGTCAGGGTTCTGCAGGATAACAGGTAACAGATCAACTATCAAATACTACCTGGCAAATTTAAAATCCTTACCAAGGTACTTTGCTGTATCTCCCAATTGTTCTTCAATACGCAGTAATTGATTGTATTTGGCGATCCGGTCAGTACGACATGCAGATCCTGTTTTGATCAAGCCCGTGTTTAAAGCAACAGCCAGGTCGGCAATCGTAACATCTTCTGTTTCACCTGAACGGTGACTCATCACCGCGGTATAACTATTTCTGTAAGCCATATTTACCGCACTGATGGTTTCACTCAAAGTGCCAATTTGGTTTACCTTAATAAGAATAGAATTTGCAACGCCTTTTTTGAATCCCATGGCAAGGCGGTCAACATTGGTAACAAAAAGGTCATCACCGACAAGCTGAATTTTATTTCCCATCTCTTTGGTCATAAGTTTCCAGCCATCCCAGTCATCTTCGGCCATGCCATCCTCAATAGAAATAATAGGATAGCGTTTTGCCCAATCTTTCCAAAAGGCCACCATCTCAGCAGGTGTGAGTTTATCACCTGTAGACTTTTTTAAATGGTAAACATTTTCTTCCGCAATATAATACTCAGAGGAAGCAGGGTCCAATGCGATATAAATATCCTTGCCAGGCTCATAACCTGATATTTCTATTGCCTTCATGATAACTTTCAAAGCCTCTTCATTTGATTTAAGGTTGGGAGCAAAACCTCCTTCATCTCCCACATTGGTAGAATACTTACCCTTTTTCAATACAGCTTTAAGGTTATGAAAAACCTCTGCCCCCATGCGCAATGCTTCACTAAAAGACGTTGCCCCGACAGGCATAATCATAAATTCCTGAAAATCGATAGAATTATCGGCATGAGAACCCCCGTTGAGGATGTTCATCATAGGAATTGGAAGAGTTTGAGCAGAAACACCTCCGATATACCTGTAAAGTTCCTGACCAGTAACCTGTGCAGCAGCGTGAGCCGCAGCAAGTGAAACACCCAGGATTGCATTTGCACCAAGTTTTCCCTTGTTGGGAGTGCCATCAAGCTCAATCATTTTCTTATCGATCTCCAGCTGATCGGTAACAAACATTCCCTGAACCTCAGAGGCTATTAAAGTGTTAACATTCTGAACAGCCTGTAGCACGCCTTTTCCTAAATAAACTTTCTTATCGCCATCGCGCAACTCTACAGCCTCATGAACACCTGTCGACGCTCCTGAAGGGACAGCTGCACGACCAATAATACCGCTTTCTGTTATAACATCGACTTCAATTGTCGGATTTCCCCTGGAATCCAGGATTTGCCTGGCATGGGTAGATAAAATAGTACTCATAGAAGTGTTTTTTAATTGTTAGGAATAATAAAAAAGGACAACATAATCTCTTACGTCATCCTTTTCAAATAAACAATGATTAATAATTTGTTTTCAACGTTTAAGCTTCAGGTTTATCTTCGGCTGCCTCCGGCTCAACTTTTGGTCCAGATTCTGCTACCGGCTCCTCAGCTTTTTTCTGAGCTGGTTTAGCTGTCAGTTCAGCTGCGGTTTTTGTCGTCTCCTTAACTGCGACCGCGCTATCGCCTTCTTTTTTCTTAGCACCCGCTCTTCTTCTGCGTGTTGACTTAACTTTACCATCTTCCTTAACGGACAACATGGCCTCATTATAATCAACCAACTCGATCAGACACATTTCAGCGTTATCTCCAAAGCGGTTACCTGTTTTCAAAATACGTGTATAACCTCCGGGCCGGTCCATGATTTTCTTTGAAATCTCCCGAAAAAGTTCTGTTACAGCTTCCTTACTCTGCAAGTAGCTGAAAACCGTTCTCCTCGAATGTGTTGTATCATCCTTTGATTTGGTAATCAGAGGTTCAACGAAAATACGAAGTGCCTTGGCCTTGGCAACAGTAGTATGGATTCTTTTATGAATGATTAGTGATGCAGCCATATTTGAAAGCATGGCTTTACGGTGCGCACTTTTTCTTCCTAAATGATTAAATTTCTTTTGGTGTCTCATCGCAATTAATCCTTATCTAATTTATATTTCGTCGTATTCATTCCAAATTCAAGTCCCTTGGATTTTACAAGTTCCTCAAGCTCAGTGAGTGATTTTTTGCCAAAATTGCGAAACTTCAGCAAGTCGTTCTTATTGAAAGCCACCAGGTCTCCCAGGTATTCTACATCAGCAGCTTTCAGACAATTTAATGCCCTTACTGAAAGGTCCATATCAACAAGCTTTGTTTTCAGCAATTGCCTGATATGAAGCGAAGTTTCATCAAATTCTTCTGCAACCGCTTTTTCTGAAGAATCAAGCGTGATTCTTTCATCAGAAAATAACATGAAATGATGAATCAAAATTTTCGCAGCTTCTTTCAAAGCATTTTTTGGCTGTATCGAACCATCTGTAACAACCTCCATGACCAGTTTCTCATAGTCAGTTTTCTGTTCCACCCGAAAGTTCTCAATATTAAAGGTCACATTCTTTATTGGAGTGTGCACCGAATCAATTGCAATTCTTCCAAGGGAGGAACTCAAACTCTTATTTTCTTCAGCGGGAATATATCCGCGTCCTTTGTCGATAGAAAGTTCCACTGTCAGTTTGACATTAGACTCCATGTGACAAATCACGATCTCGGGGTTCAAAACCTGGAAAACCGAAAGGAATTTATTAATATCTCCTGCTTTGAAATCCTTTTGCTGTGCAATAATCACAGAAACCTTTTCAGAGTTTTCAGTTTCAATTAATCGTTTGAAACGAATCTGCTTAAGATTAAGAATAATTTCAGTAACGTCTTCAATTACACCTTTAATGGTAGAAAATTCTTGTTCCACCCCTTCAATTTTCACCGAAGTGATGGCAAAGCCTTCCAGGGAAGAAAGCAAAATCCTTCTGAGTGAGTTTCCGATGGTCACACCAAAACCAGGTTCAAGTGGGCGAAATTCGAATACCCCGCGACTTTCATCGGCTTCCACCATGATTACCTTGTCAGGTTTCTGGAACGGTAATATTGCC
>CAZVNF010000139.1:0-10213 GCA_964628215.1 uncultured Draconibacterium sp. | reverse complement strand
AAATCATTAACGGTAATCATCGAAGATAACGGGATTGGCATCAAACAGGCACAGTCATACCAGTCGAAAAGTGAAAAACACCTGAATCTCGGAATGGAGATGATCCGCAAACGGCTGGAATTGCTGGGCCGTAAATATGGTGTAAAAACCCGGATTGAATTTTCAGAAGCCTTTCCCGGGAATGCAAATCCGGGGACCAGGGTGACGCTGGTCATTCCGTTTGCATACGCCGGGTCAACCCTTCAGGAAGAAAACAGCTGATTATCCCTCTGCAGCACGCATTATTCCTGCTATACTAACATAGACCATTCATTCGGAGAAGTTGCTGCATGCACTTTCCGTTAACTCAGAATAACATCCGTTCAATCAAAAGGGGCTACCGTTTGCTCATTGGGATGATTTTTTTATTTTGATTACCTTAATATTGTCTTTACATCATAAAAGTCTGAATTATGAAAAAACGTTATTTTTTAATCAGCGTTGCTTTTATATTGATGATTTCATTCCGGATTAATGCGCAGCTGGCAATCAATGCCGACGGCAGTCCTCCCGATAATTCAGCCATGCTGGATGTGGTTTCAACGAGCAAAGGCGCACTCCTGCCGCGGATGTCGCGAGAGCAGATTCAAGCCATTGCCAATCCGGCAAACGGATTGTGGGTATTTTGCACTACCAACAAATCCTACTATGTTTTTCATTCCGGCAGTAATGCCTGGCGGCAGATCTCCTATGGTTCAGGCCGGATCTCCCCGTGCTGCGTTTGCGGCAATGACATCACAGATGAGCGTGACGGACAAATCTATCACACGGTATTGATAGGGAACCAATGCTGGATGGCCCAAAACCTGAATATCGGCGTCCCTGTTGATGGCAGCGGCAACCAGGAGAATAACAGCATCATCGAAAAATACTGCTACAACGATTTCGAAGATAACTGCACTTCGTTTGGCGGGCTCTACCAATGGCATGAAATGATGCAATATGCGTCAACGCCAGGTATCCAGGGAATTTGTCCTCCCGGCTGGCATATCCCGACAGATGCTGAGTGGACCGTATTGACTGCCTATCTGGGAGGAGAACCCGCAGCGGGCGGTCCGATGAAATTTACCGATTTATGGCAAACACCCAACACGGGAGCAACCAATTCAAGCGAATTCAGCGCATTGCCTGCAGGAATGAAAACTGATTACGGTTTTGACACATTCACAACCAATGCATACTTCTGGTCGTCTACTATAAGTGCTGATACGAATGCTTATACCCGGCGACTTGGATACAGCACCGCAGCTGTAACCCGGACGGTCATCTCAAGGCTGAATGGATCATCCGTGCGTTGCGTGAAATAACCCCTTGTTTACAATCCCTCAACAACAGCAATAAAATCTTACAATCATGAAAAAACAGTTTTTTAGATTCGGTTTTACAGGATTGCTGATGTGCACGATGTTTCAGCTTTCTGCCCAGGTTTCCATTTCAACCTCGGCGACCCCCGCCGACAATTCAGCCATGCTGGAGATAAAATCGCAAACCAAAGGAGTGTTAATCCCGCGCATATCCATGGCGCAGATGGAGGCGGTGGTGAACCCCGCGAACGGGCTCCTTGTTTTTTGTATTACCGACAATAAATTCTACACATACATCGCGGCTGAAAATGCCTGGAGAGATATGGTTTATGGATCGGATTCGATAACCATCGCGGGTCAGAATGCACCAGTTACAATTGCACCTTCCATACAGGCATCGCCCGGAACAACGATTGGCATTCCGGTTAAAGTGACCGGGTTTAACAACATAGGTTCTTTTTCGCTGACCCTTCAATTTAATTATCCTGCATTGACGTACAGCAGTTACACCAACAATTCGGGTTTCCCGGGGTTCGCATGCGACAATTTTGGTGGTACGGGCACGCTTGTCATCTCAGGAAACTCATCAGGTGACGCGATAACCCTGCCGGACAATGCAACGGTTTTCACAATCAACTTCCTTTACAATGGCGGTACCATTCCACTTACCTGGTTTGATAACGGGGAGTCCTGCCGGTATACCGGGCCGGCTCCCGGATATACGGTGCTCCCCGACACACCGCAAAGCAGCTTTTATTTAAATGGCTCCGTCAGCCTTTCTGCCTGGCCGTAAAAAATGCCTATAAAAGATATTGTATCATATTTAATAACCATAGACCCATGAAAAAACTATTCTCGTTGATGAATTTCCGGATTTCCGGCATTGGAGGATACATGGCAGCCGGCTTTTTATGCTTTACAGGATTCGGTGCGGCGGCACAAACAATTATCTCGAATGGCACCACCATGATAATCAATGCCGGCACCCAGGTACATTCCAGTCACCATTTTGCGCTGCAATCCGGCGGAACTGTGAATGTTACCGGAACCCTCATCCTGAAAAAGAACCTGGTCAACCAAAACATCACCGCGAATTCCCTGGGATCAGGATTGCTGGTGTTTTCAGGCCTGACAAGTCAATCGATCATCGGGCAGAGTATAATTCAGGGGTTGACCATCAATAACAATGAAGGGGTGTCCTTATCAGGGAACACCATGGTGAACGGAGTGCTTACACTTACCAGCGGCAGGGTTTCACTTGGATCGTCCAACCTCACCGTCGGCCCTTCCGGCCTGGTCAGCGATGACATTGGCTGCCCGGGACCGCTTTGTCCATGCCCGGGATGGAACTGCCCTTTCGTGGCTGCCACCGGTTCGGGACAGTTCCGGAAGATTTTCCAGTCGGCCGGAAGTTTCAAATTCCCGGTTGGGGATGACATTGACATGCCGAAATATTCTCCGGTAACCTTATCCTTCACGTCGGGCACCTTTGGGGCAGGCAGTTTTGCAGGTGTAAACCTGGTCAATGAAAAATACCCTGATCCGGGTATCGGGGAGAGCTATCTCACGCGTTACTGGAATCTTACGCAAAACAATATAAGCACATTTTCAGCCAATGCCCTTTTTCAATATGTACCCGAGGATGTAGCCGGAATTGAAAGCAATATCTGGTGCGTGAAGGTCAACCCATCTCCCTGGGTTACATACGGGGTTGCTGACACAGCCATGCACCAGTTCAGTGCACTCGGGCTCTCTTCATTTGGCTCCTTTACCGGAAGTTCCGGGACAGGGGGAACCCTGCCTCCAACTAATCTGGAGCTTCAAAACGTAGCGACCATAAACGGTCAGGCGGTTTGTTATGCTGCCGTTCAAACAATAGTCTTAGCCGGCAACAATACCAGTTTCACAGTTCAGAACGGAGGATCAGTACACCTGGTTGCCGGCCAGCGGATTAACATGCTGTCCGGAACAATTGTACTGCCCGGGGGAGCCCTTCACGCATATATAACGAATAATGGCCATTATTGCGACGTCCTCAAAACCGCTGACATCTCATCAAATGCAATCACCCCGGAAGTTGCGGCCATTGAGAGCAAAATCAAAGCCTACCCCAACCCGACCACAGGAAAAGTCACCCTCGAATTATCGGGCAATTATTCACTTCCCGGAACAACCATGGAAATCTATGGTCCCCAGGGGGATAAAATATTGACCTCCATCCTGGCTGGTGGGCAGAAACATGAATTTTCACTGTCAGACCATTCATCGGGCCTCTATTTCATCCGGGTGATCTCCGGATCTGATGCAGCAACGATTAAGATCATCAAACAATGACATGTTTCATAGAAAGTCATTTCGATCATTTCAATGAGCAATTTATCTCCATAAAGTCTCCGGTTATGAAAAGAAAAGTCTTGTTAATCAGTTTCATTGCACTATTCCTGGCCCCTTGCTTTCAACCTCAGGCCCAGATAGTCATCACCAACGACAGCACTGCCGCTGATGCTTCAGCCATGCTCGATGTGAAATCTCCGGACAAGGGGGTGAAGTTTCCACAGTTAACTTCAGAACAGATACAGAGCATTGTCGACCCGGCGATCGGGCTTACGGTGTTTTGCACCTCGGATAATAATTATTATGTTTTCACTGGCAGTGACTCGGTTCAGGGGAGTGCCGCACCCGGCAATGGCATCCTGAAATGGAAACTGCTGGGGGGCCAGGCACTGCATATACCACCCATGTGTATGTGTCTGATGCTATGGCAATCTCAAACCACTTTTACCTGTTGCCCTAACGACCCTGCTTTTAAAATTGATCCTCCCGGATTTATCTGGAATTATAGAGGAGGGTGTTCCTCAACCCCGCTATATTCCTGGGATGGCATAAACTATACCCCAGGCAATCCATCAGTATACATCACTCCCTCTATGTTAAGTTGCGGAAAATACACCTACACCTGGAGCGCAAAAGTGGGAACGACGATCAAGTGTTCCCGGACCTATACTGTCTTTGTTTTCCCGAAATGTATTACAATGCAAAACCTGGTGACTAACGAAACCCGGTCATCCTGCCAGTATCTGCCGCCACTCGAGTTTTGTGAAGGTCAGGAAGGTGTGTTGTCAACCGATTGTGCCGATTTCGAGGTCTCATGGGATTTCAAGGATCCTCCCTATACGCAGGATAATACCTGGTGCCCGCCAACATATCCACCCCCGCCGTGTACCGGTACGCCCATATTTACAAACCAGCTTGACATCGCCTGTCCGCCTTTCTGGCCCAATGATTATTATATACAACGAATATACAGGGCTAAATTTGACAAGACAAAACTCCCGGCCGGATGGCCGGCATGGCCTGCCGGTTGCCCGAATGAGTTCTTCATACCGGCAAATATTTATTGTCCCACGGTTGCCGGCAATATTACTGCCACAAGTTCAGGCCATATTATTCAGCCGGGAAATAAAATCTGCAGTGATAACAACGGAGATGGCTGGCCCGACTATCCTGTCAATCTTACACTCACGTTAAGCAACTGGTTAGGTCATATAGTGGGATGGAATTCAACTTCCTATAATGCACCGTCCTATCCATTCAGTATAACGGCGAAAGGAACATACACGATCCCGGTAGAGGTTCGCAACGGGAATGGAATATGCGCTTCCGAATTTACCAATATCACAATCATTGTGGAAGATCCTTTCCACCCGCTGATCACTTCGACCAAAGACCTCGTATGCCCGAATACAACAGATGATGTGATCACGCTTGCCAATGCCGGTAATTTGCCCGCCGGGGCGCAAATTCAGTGGCAATACCAGATCGATTGCAACGGTCCCTGGTATCCTGTTACCTATAATCCATATGATCCAAGCAATGGAATCTCGCAGAACACCAACCTGATCGGAGATCAGAATCCATGGTATAAACCACCGCGCGCTACGCTGTTAACCAGCAGTTTATGCTGGAGGGTGGTCATAACTCCCTCAGCGGGTTCAGCATGCACCAACCCCACCAGGTCATCCGACTTCCCGGTGCACTATGAGGGCAGGATAGATTTATTTGTAAAACCCGGAACCCCGGGAATCAGCGTAACACCGCTGCCTCCGCAATGCTGCGGAACAACCTTTACACTTACCGGAACAGCACCGGCTACTGGCACGCAACCCTTCTATTTCGAATGGTACCACGATGGTCAACTTGAGTGGGTCGATCCGAATCCGGGCACTGCCGGCAGTACCAGCATCTATGCTGTTACAGAGCCGGGAGATTACCTTGTGCGGGTATACAACAAAGATCACTGCGAATGGACAGAATCATCGATCATTCATATCACGTGCTGCAAGGTGAATTTAAGTGTAGTTGCTCCATGCTGCTCCGACGGAATAACGCCGATAACCATTGTTGCAACAGCAAGTTCCAATTGTAACCTCCCTATTACCTATTTATGGACCGGCACCCCTCCGTATTCCTCTGTTTTAAGCACGATCGTTCTTAGTCCGCCCCCGACTTTTCCTCCGCAGATATGGAGTTACACTGTAACGGCAACAGACGCCATGGGATGCCACGATACAAAAACAGTCGATATTCTGGCCTGCCCGTAAATCAGGAAAAATATTTAACCCATGATCAAACTATTTGCCATGAAAAAGATACAATCTGCCCTGATCGGCTTGTTTTTGGTTCCATTTTTCCTGTGCATGACCGGGAGAATGACGGCACAGAATGAAAAAAGTGTTAACTGTGCCAATTCAATGCTGAGTGTGGTACAGGGTGTCGACAAAAATGAGTGTTATTACGATGTGACCCTGTACCTGAATTACAGCACAACCAATACGGACCCCAGGGCCTGCCCTCATGGGATCTATTTTTATATAGAAAATGCCTCAATCACGAGAGTTGGCAACTGGTCTCCGAATGTATGGTTCAACAGTGCCGTACAGTCCCCAAAACCCATCACCCCGAACCTGCAGCAAATTTGCTTCAGCAGGATATGCGACTGGACCGCGGCAACTGCTACTGCGAGATATGCGAATATCCTGCGGCCATTTACTTTATACCGGGTAAGGATTTATGCCCAACCCGACCCCAATTTCACCTGGACAAAAGTGACGCTGAAGCTGGTTCAGGGCTATTCCTATGTACCCGGGGGATCGGGCCCCTCGTGCAATGTGTTCGATTGCTACAATATTTTTACATATAACAGACCTGCGAATCCTTACTCCCTGGTTTGCACCAAACCACTGCCCACTCCGCCTGCATGTGACTTGTGTCCGCCGTTAACCGCGGGTGACGAGGTACTCAAACTTACACCGGATCCTCCCGCAGGATCAACCATCCTGTGGTACAAAATGCCGCTTCCATCCAACGGTATATGTACATCATTTCCTTCCGGGGGACTTCCTTTGCCCTTCCATACCCAATATAATTGCCCCTCCACCGGCGTTACATGCCCTACCGGGATACTTCCCGTTTCTACATGTTTTGTTGCCGTGGTGAATAGCGGATGCAACAGCTATTTTGTTAAAAAAACCATTCTTGTTTGCCGGCCGTTAAGCGGAATCGGCATCACTGCAACAAGTATTTCTCCCTACCCGCCCCTTCAATTTATTAGCGGAAATTGGCATGCCTGTAACTCATGGAAAGGCATGCTAAGCATACCACCGGGCGGCATCAATTGTCCCACGACGATCAGATGGGAGTATTGGAACGGATTTACCTGGGTGCCGAAACAGAGTTATCTGTATGATCCGTTTGCAGCAAATCCGCTTGCGCTTTCCTGCCCGACAGGCCTTTTACAATATGCGGCCAACACATATCCCTGCTATAAGAAATTCTCATTCAGGGTCGTCCTGAGCAATAACATTTGTCCTACCGTTTCTTCAACAATAAATATATACATAGATAAAACTGTTGCGGCAGGATCCATCTCGGCAGCGCCCGATCTGGTAGGTTCCGGAACTCAGGCCGGACCCATATTCTGCGAAAAAGGATATACCAGCCTAACTTACTCCGGGGCCTGCACAGAGGTAAATAAATGGGAAAAGAGCGAATCCACCGATCCGTGCGGGCTCGGCACCACCTGGGGCCCGTGGACGGATATTCCGCAAGCCAGTTCAGGAACAAGTCCCTCCTATTTTACAAATTTGTTGATCAAGACAACAAGATACAGAGTCCTCGTGCATAATTATGCCTGCGATCCGGTTTACTCCAACCCCATCACAGTCAGGATTATTCCCGCATTGTCAGTTACGCTTACCGTAGTTCCACCCTGCCCGAATATTTGTTACGGGACTGTTACGCTTACCGCCAGCGTACCCTGCCCGGCTGCCCACAATCCGCTAATCTACAAATGGTACGGGCCTGTTGGCCTGATTTCCGGAGCCACTTCTGACACTTACAACCCAACTGATGCCGGCGATTATTATGTTACAGTTACAAGCCCCTACTGCGGCACAAAACAGTCAAATAAAATAAAAGTTTGCGGTGCTCCCACCGTTACCATATCAGGGCCGTGTGCGATTTGTCCAGGCCAAACGGCGTTGCTGCATCCTGTTGTAACCGGATGCTGCCTGCAACCTCCATTCCTTTACGCGTGGAACAATACTGCTACTTCAGAGGATATTGTCATAGGAGGACCTGGCAACTATACCGTTACCGTTACAGCAGGCAACTGTATTGTGGTTGCATCCAAAGTGGTAATTGAGTGCCCGTCAACTGGATTTGTGTGTGGAAATTCATTTACCGATTCACGGGATGGTCATCTTTATAACACAGTACAGATAGGAAGTCAATGCTGGATGAAAGAGAACCTGGATGTCGGAGACAGAATAGATGGTGATCTCCAGCAAACGGACAATAACCAGATTGAAAAGTATTGTTACGACAATCTTCCAGTTAACTGTTCCTTATACGGTGGGCTCTATTTATGGGAAGAGATGATGGATTACGCCCCCTCCACCACCGGCATTCCTCTGGTGCAGGGGATTTGCCCGGCCGGCTGGCATGTGCCCTCGAATTCAGAATGGTGTACGATGGAAAATACACTCGATGCAACTGTGTCTTGTGTTTCCCTGGTTACAGGACTTCACGGTTTTGATATAGGCGGCAAACTGAAGGCCGTCACAGGATGGTCAGGTACAAACGTTGGTGCCACGAATTCCAGTTGGTTTACTGCCCTTCCGGGTGGTTACAGAAGATTATTGTCAGGAAATTATTTTGCAGGGAAAAAGTACTATGCATACTTCTGGTCGGCTACTGAATTTTCATCACAATTTGCATGGGGAAGAAGTCTCAGCACCTACCACAAACAGGTATATCTTGACAATAATTATGATAAGAATCCCACTATTTCACTTTCTTCTATTTTGAGAGGATTTTCGGTTCGCTGCATCAAAGATTGAGAAGTGATAAAAGTAACAAGCAATAAGGACAAGAAAAGACTATTTATTCAAATCAATAAATCAAGATGTCATGAAAACAGGTTGCATGAACACGCCGCTGAAACAGTCGAGTTTGTTTCTGGCAGTCATCCTATTCATACTGGCCATGTCACATACCGCCACATCGCAAACAGCCTATCCCAACCCTGTATGCTACGGCGACCCGATCAACCTGATTTGCAACTTACCGGGCTGTGATTCGCCCGGGGCAATCTTTAACTGGTCAAATCTCAGCGGGTCCTGGATATCGAATGAGAAGAATCCTGTTATTCTTCCGACAGATGTAGGTTATGCCAGTGACAGATTCTACCTTACAGTTGAATATGATCCACCCCCGGGAGGAATGTCATCCGGGTATGTGGATGTAACCTTCGCCCCGAAACCAACCCTCGTAATCACAAACCCTGCGGCAGTCTGCCCGCCGAACACGGCGAACCTTACAGCTCCGGCAGTCACAGCCGGGAGTACGCTGTATGGCGCAACACTGACTTACTGGAACGATGCCGGGGCTACCGTCCCAATGACAACTCCCACCGCGGCAGGTGCAGGGACCTATTATATAAAGGCTACAACCACAAACGGATGTTACGATATCAAACCGGTGACCGTAACAGCGAACCCGGTACCGGTAGCAGTGATCACCCCGGGCGGCCCGACTACTTTTTGTGCGGGAGGTTCTGTTGTGCTCACTGCCTCCGGCGGAACGGGTTACATATGGTCAAACGGGGCAACCACGGCGGCAATCACTGTCTCCTCGGGAGCAAATTACTGCGTTACAGTTACAAATTCTTACGGGTGTGCCAATTCGACCTGCACATTGGTGACAGTTACCCCGCTTTTAGTTGTAGGTTCAATATCGGCAAACCAATCGATTTGCTCCGGCACCACCCCTTCAATATTAAATGGCATTGCCCCCTCCAATGGAACCTCGCCCACTTACCAATGGCAGTATTCTCCAGATAATTTGACATATACAAATATCACCGGTGCAACAAATCTGAATTATCAGCCGGGTGCACTTGTTGCAACAACTTACTACCGCCAAATGCAAAACGCAACGGGTACCTGTGGCGGACCACTGGCAACGAATGTCGTCACGGTCACCGTTCTGCCCAACCTTGTGGTGGGATCAATCAGCGCGAACCAGACTATTTGTTCCGGAACAGCACCAGCACAGTTGAACGGAGTTGCACCAACAGGCGGGACTCCTCCGTACACTTATAACTGGCAAAACTCACTCAACAATTCAACCTTTAATAATATCCCAGGAGCCACGGGGCTCAATTATCAACCGGGTGTGCTTGGAGCAACTACTTACTATCGCCAGGTTCAATCGGGAGGTTGCGGAGGTCCGCTTATCACCAATGTGATTACCGTGACGGTAAATCCAAACCTGCCCGTGAGCGTTTCGATTACACCGTCGGCGAACCC
>CAZVNF010000138.1:0-10236 GCA_964628215.1 uncultured Draconibacterium sp. | reverse complement strand
CGGCAAACCCGGTGTGTGCGGGAACTTCGGTCACCTTCACCTCCACGCCAACCAATGGAGGAACAACACCGGCCTACCAATGGAAGATTAATTCTGTAAATGTTCCGGGTGCTACCAATGCAACCTATTCTTTTATACCCGTAAACAATGATGCTGTTTCCTGTGTCCTTACCTCCAGTGAAACCTGCAAATCGGGCAGTCCGGCCACATCCAACACCATCACCATGACGGTAAATCCAAACCTGCCCGTGAGCGTTTCAATTGCCCCGTCGGCAAACCCCGTGTGTGCCGGAACTTCGGTCACCTTCACCGCCACGCCAACCAACGGGGGAACGCCCACCTATCAATGGTATAAAAACACCGTGGCTGTTGGAACAGGGTTATCAACCTATACCTATGTCCCGCTTAACGGCGACCAGGTGTATGTAGTGATGACATCGAGCATCACCTGCAAATCGGGCAGTCCGGCCACATCGAATGTGGTGGCCATGACAGTTAACCCATTACCAACGGCAATTATTACTCCCGTTGGTCCGACAACATTCTGCCAGGGAGGCTCAGTGGTTTTGACAGGCTCAGGGGGAACAACTTACCTGTGGTCAACGGCTGCGACAACGGCTGCGATCACTGTGAGCACCAGTGGCACCTATACCGTCACGGTTACCAATGCGAATTCATGTAAAAACACAGCCAGCCAGGCAGTAACAGTGAACCCGGTACCGGTCCCAACGATTTCAGGTCCGGCCTCTGTTTGCATAAATTCAACAGGGAATGTATACACAACCCAGACCGGCATGACCGGATATACCTGGAATGTTTCTTCCGGAGGTACAATCACTGCAGGAATAGCGACTTCTTCGATAACTGTCACATGGAATTCACCGGGAGCCAAAACAGTGTGTGTCAACTATACCAATTCTTACGGATGTTCCGCCCCCGCTCCGGTGTGCTATAATGTAACTGTCAGCGCTCTTCCCTTACTCACAATCACTGGCGATCAGACCATTTGCTTAAATGAAATAGCTCAGATCAACGTTACGTCCCCACTCGCCAATTATGATACGTATACCTGGAGCCCCGTTACTTACCTGTATGTCAATGCTCAAGGCACGATTCCATATACAGGACAAAGCGCAACCACCGTATATGCCAAACCAGCTTCAACCATAACCTATTCCTGTACAGGCAATAATGTGTCAAACGGGTGTTCCAATACTGTTCAAACAACGATCCACGTTAATCCTCTGCTGTCAGTCAGCATAGTGATATCTTTATCGCCCGATCCGCTTTGCTACGGAGCACCTGTTACCCTCATAGCGACCCCAGCCAACGGGGGTCCCAATCCCTCCTACCAGTGGATAAAGAACAGCATCACCATCAGCGGGGCTACCAATTCAGTTTATACATACGTCCCGGCAAACAATGATGCGCTCATCTGTATTCTCACTTCCAATGCAACCTGTGTGTCCGGAAATCCTGCCACCTCAAATACAGTGATCATAAATGAACCCCCGGAAATGGTTCTTACCGCAACAATTACAGATGTGAGTTGTACCCCCGGGGCCGATGGATGCATATACACGCAAATTTCAGGAGGTGTAATGCCTTATCAATACCATTGGAGTAACAATGCGACAACTTCGGCTATCTGCAATCTGACTGCGGGAACTTATTGTGTAACGGTAACTGATTTTAACTCATGTACTAAAACCGGATGCTGGACCGTGACTGCTCCGCCAGAATTAGACCTAACCGCGACAATGACTACTGTCAGTTGTACTCCCTTTCAAGGGTGCTTGTATGCGAACGTTTCAGGAGGAACAATGCCATATGAATACAGTTGGAGTAATGGTGCCACAACCTCCAGTATATGCGGGCTGGTTGCAGGAACTTACTGTGTTACGGTGGTTGATGCACACCAGTGTACCACATCCAAATGCTGGACGATCGGGGAATGCGAGGAAATACCTGTTTGCGACGGAGATGTCATTCAACTTTTTTGCGATTACACCCAAGGTTGTGATAATCAAAATGCCACGTACCACTGGGAGAATTCAGGCAACACCTGGAATTCAAGCTTGAAAGACCCTGTTATACTCCCGGGTGAAAACGGTTATGGAACAGACCTGTTCTCCCTCACGCTGAAATACTATCCGCCGCAGGATGGTTTATATTTTAAGTCCTATCATGTAACAATTTACCCGTCGTTGCCGGTCAGCGTTTCAATTGCAGCATCAGCAAACCCGGTATGTGAAGGCACTCCGGTAACTTTCACCGCCACACCGACCAACGGCGGACCCACTCCTTCATATCAGTGGAAAGTCGAAGGTTCGAATGTGGGGACCAACAGCCCAACTTATACATACATTCCGGCCAACGGCGATGTAATTACGTGTGTTCTTATATCAAATGCTACTTGTCCGGGCGGGAACCCGGCTACCTCCAATGCGATTACAATGGTTGTCAGTCTCCAGGCGGAAGCATCTGCAGGCAGTGATGCGACCGGGTATGAAAACCAGCCATTCACTGTTACAGGTGCAACTGCAAGCAACTATACATCGTTGCTATGGACGACAACAGGCAACGGGACCTTGTCAAATGCAACAAACCTGGATCCTGTTTATACTCCGGCAGCCGGAGAGGCTGGAACAACAGTGACGCTCTGCCTAACGGCATATTCAGGCACACCCTGTCCGCCTGTCACCGACTGCATGGAACTTTCAGTGCAGGCAGCCCCCCCGGTTGCAACCTGGCTTCCTTTTGATGCTATGCCTCCAGGAACACCACCTGACCTGGAGATGGTCTATGGCGATGGGTTTGTGACGGACATTCATATGATAATACACGGCATGTGGGTTACGGAAAAGGAAGTAAACGGACAGATTTTCCAAAGCCTGGAGATTCCCGGCTATGCCACAACAAATGAACCCGGCAAACCTGCCATTCCATCATTAAGCGCCTTACTGGGTGTGCTTCCGGGAGTTTCAAATGTCACAATGTATTCAACGACCATAAGTTCTCTCGAGTTTACGGGGTATAATGTTTATCCGTATCAAACTCCAGTACAAGAGGATTCCACAGGACTTTTCGATTATAATTCCTCATTCTATTCTACGAATATATTTTATCCGGATTCGGTGGGCGACGTTTCTGATTTGAATTCCTGGAAAGAAATCAATGTTTCCGACATTACATTGTTTCCGGTTACTTTCAATCCTGCAACCCACGTAATAAAGGTCAATAACGAAGCATACATCCACATTGAACATCATAACGGGAAGAGCCCAAACCGGTTGCCTTTGATTCATGTTTCAGGGATGTGGGGCTCACTGTATAGTACCTCACTGATAAATGGACCCTCATTAATTCCCTTTTTTACGTTTGACGCTTCGCTTGGGGCTAATTATTTGATTATCACCGCTGACAATTACTACAACAACATTTTACCCCTGGCAGACTGGAAAAAGCGGAAGGGTTACTCTGTAACGGTAACCAAGGCATCCTCCATAGCCGGTACGCTAACTTCACAACTTGTTTACAATACTATTTCGACTTTTTATAATAACAGCAACGGAAACGATGTATATGTTCTTTTAGTCGGCGACGTCGGATCCAATCCAATGTCGCAGATACCAATTTACACCGGCTATCCGGGTCTGTTTGGCTACAGCATGATCTCAGACTACTATTATTCCTGTATGGGCGGTACCAGCGATATATACCCTGATATCTTTTTAGGCAGGCTTTCGGTTAAGAGCACGATTGAAGTGTATGACCAGGTAAATATGATCCTCAATTATGAAAAAAACCCGCCGACAGGCAATTGGGCAAAAAGAGTTCTTTTAGCGGCTCATAAGCAGGATTATCCATACAAATATACCCAATGCAAAGAAAAAATCAGAACCTTTCCATACAGCATTGCACCAGTTCCAACGTTTGACACCCAGTATGGCGGGGCAGGCGGCACCAACGCCGGGGTTACCAGTGCCATTAACAATGGCAGGACCATTGTCAATTACCGTGGACATGGCAGCCCCACCATCTGGTGGCAATGGGATGCCAACAATGCAAGTTTTACAACCACCAACGTGAATAACCTGAGCAATGGCAATTATACACCATGGGTATACAGCATTGCCTGCCAGAACAATGAAATTGACAATCCATCAGATTGCATTGGTGAAATATGGCTCAAAAAGAAGAAAGCAGTGTCTCATTTCGGTGCAACACGACCTTCCCCTACAACCCATAACCACACACTGGATGAATCTCTCTTCAAAGCCACTTACGGTAATGGCATCTATCATCAGGGGGCCGTTAATAACTGGGCCAGGACCAAAATGATAAACTTATATGGATCGTCAGATTTCTACGCTGTTGGCGAAGCGCGAATGTACCTGCTGTTGGGTGAACCTGAAATGGAACTCTGGACCAACAGTCCGGCAAATTTGGCGGTGACGCATCCAGCCAGCATTTGCAACAGCAACCAGACAATTACAGTTACGGTTAAAGACGCCTCCAATAATTATCTCAACAATGCTTTGGTCTGTTTATGGAAGGGATCTGAGGTGTTTGTAAATCAATATACAAATGCTTCCGGAGTTGCAACTTTCTCCGTTAATCCTGCTACTGCCGGAACAATGTATGTAACGGTAACCTCACACAACTTCATCCCTTACCTGGGTAATATTTTTGTAATTGCCGGTGGAATTGATCTATGGGCACAGGACAGGATTAATGATTCAGGAACAGAGCCTTTCCTGGGTGGCCCTGTATATTACAGTGGGGATATCTGGGTGAGAAACTGGACAGCTGATATTTGGCCTGCAACTCCCAAACCGCATCAAAACGCCGAATATAATACTCCCGGATCAGGACTGCATGATTTTGTACATGTCAGAATCAGAAACAGGGGTTGCCAGACCTCTCTGAACAATGGAACTGAAACTGTTTCTTTATATTGGGCTAATCCCTCAACAGGGCTTGGATGGAAATACCCCTGGGATAACAGCGCACCCTGGTGTAACAATACCTATCCGATGGGCAACATCATCGGAACACAGCCAATCCCTTCAATAGCGCCAGGGGCTTCAAAATACCTCACATTTCAATGGGATCCTCCCAACCCATATAACTATAGCGGATGTAGTTTTTCCCTGGGATCTTTTTGTTTATTGGCAAGAATTACCACAGCAGGCCCGCCAAATTACGGAATGACTTATCCCGAAGTTAGCTGGTTAAATCGCAATGTCTCATATAACAACAACATTGTATGGAAAAACATCACCGTGGTTGATAAGGTGAAATTTAACGGAGGGATTATTATTGGCAATGTTGCCATTTCAAGCAGTGTTAAAAAACTCTTGTTTACTGTCCCGGAAAATGAAAACACAAATTCAATATTTAGCGTTGCTACTGTTAAAATGAAGTTAAACCCCGATCTCTATCAAATTTGGAAGCAAGGAGGAAAGCAGGGAGAAAACATCGTCGAATCCCCGTCTGACTCTTCATTAAGGATAACTGCCAACGGCGCATATATCTCCAATTTAATTTTAGGCGCCAATGCAATTCATGGTCTGTCCATTAATTTCAAACGAGACAGCATACCAACCTTACCGCTTAGCCCGGAATACAATATGGATGTGGAACAATATGATATTGACAGTAACAAGTTCGACGGCGGAGTTCGTTTCTTTATCAACGATTGTTTTTTACATCCCATGACACCCGGGACCATTTCTGCCAGCCAAACCATCCCCTATGGCACAACGCCTGCGCCACTCACTGCAACCGCACCAACCGGGGGAGTCTCCCCATATACGCACATCTGGCAAACTTCAAACGACAGTATAACTTTCATCAATGTTGCAGGTGAAAACACCCTGACGTATCAACCCGGGGTATTGACCTCCACGACATATTACAGGATGAACTCAACTTCGGCAGTTGAATGCAGCGTTGTAACCGATGTGAGTAAAATTACTGTCATTCCGGGAGTCCCGGCCCAGCTTCCCTTAGCAAATGTCACTGTTGCAAACGGACAGGTTGTATGCTATAATGCAACTCAAACCATAACGGTTGCCGGCAACGGCACCTATTATACTATCCAGCCCGGAGGCAGTGCCACCATGATTGCCGGACAGAATATTATATATTATTCAGGCACAACTGTTCTTGCCGGGGGGTATTTGCATGGCTACCTGGCACCGGGAGGTCCATATTGCGGTGCGCCGCTACCGATCCCGGCCTCGCTTACAGGTCAGGATGAACTCCGGTTTGTGCCTGAACAGCCATTCTTCTCGCTTTACCCAAATCCTACAGCCGGTGGTTTTTCACTGGAACTCAGGGGCCTCGATGAAACAGCAGAACTTAAGGTTGAGATATATGGGATATTTGGCGACCGGGTGTTCTCCGCCGTGCTGAACGGGAAGAGAAAGTATGATTTTTCACTGGCAGAAAAGCCGGTGGGGGTCTATTTCATCCGAGTAGTATCTGGAAAACATGCCGGAACAGGGAAGATCATCAAGCACTGATTGCATTTTTCAAGCACTTTTTTAACCAGGCCTTAAAATTGGCATAAACGATATCAAATTTGTTTTCGGATAAAATTCATATTATTCAGTGTACACTTAATACAGGAGATGAACATTATGAAAACAAAATTATTCGCAAATATTTTCATCACAATACTCATTTTAAATTTAGTCAGCATGCCAATTTATGCCGACTCCTGGTATACAGTGAAAAAAAATTGCAAAGGTTGGTGGTACAAATATAAAATATATGCAAAAGCCGTAGAATATAATATTCTTGGGCAGCAGATTCGTGGAGGCAGTGATTATGACAAAGGGTGTAACTCCGCAGGACCTCGTGTTTATACTATTTATACTAATCCCTACCAAAATGCCCATGCAGAGGCTTATGCATCCTCCAGCAATTCTTATGCACATCACTACTCCAATGGCTCACTGTTTGCGGCCGGAACGTACTTCGTTAATACGCATCACGTCGATACTGTCGGATTTTCAAAAGGAGACTTGATCAACACTAATGTCAGCATTGACTATCTGAATAATTCTGCAAAAGGAAATGTAATTATTCAAAATATCAACGCAATATTATCTGTATCTGCAAACAGCAATTTCGGCTCGCTTTTCCGAATAATAATCTGGGCACCTGATTCTACCCTTGCAAATCCTGAAACCGGAACCCCAATTGAGGACAGCACGATAACAGCACAAAAAACCCTTTGGGAAGCAAGTGTGCGCATTGAACACAGGCAGTTGATTATAACGGGGGTTTTTAATCAAACCGATTTTTTAGTGCAGAACACATCCGACACCATAGCCGATTCATCAGGCTATCCAATAATCAGGCCTGCAATGAAAGTAAAAACCACCGGTAATCTTTTGAATAATGGCATTTCACTTGATATTCAAAACGATATTTTGCTTCCCTTATCTACGAATAATCCCAGACAAGTTCCTTTGTCAACAATTCAGAATGCCAACGCTGACAACATTGCAGTTACCTTGATTTCAGATGGTGGTTATGGCGATTTCGTCGATGATATTGCCCCCCCCTTAATCATCCCCACCATGTCGCAATGGGGGTTAATCATCCTGGCATTGCTGCTTCTTTCCGTATGCATCGTATTCCTGTTGCAGAGGCAGGTGCGGTTGGCGACGGCAGGTGCGAACAGTGCAAGTGCAAACCTGCCCTTATTTGACCGGACCTTGTTCTTCAGGGTTCTTGGCATGGCATTACTCGTCGCAATAACTGGTCTCGCCTTATCTTTATGGTATTTCGGATCCCTGACCAACGCCGATATATTCGGGACACTTGTCAGTACAGGCATTGTGGCATACATAATACATGTGTTGATGCTTGCCAACAGGAAGTAGACCTATGAGCTATCGACCTCAAAAAAAAGTAAAGAACAAGAAACCTGTCTCATATCATAAACTTTTTCGTGCCGGTTGGAGCCAGAAACGTCCGATTCTGTTTTTCTCGTTGGTTTTTGTCGTACTGATGGTCCTTTTTTATGCCTTCTGGTTCTCTCATTTTTGTCAAACCATCCTGCAACCCCGTTTTTTTTCAGTGAATGCAACACTTTCAAGTTTCATTCTGAACCTCTTTGGGATGGGTACCGTTGCAAATCGCGAGTGCATTTCTTCCTCCGTATTTTCCGTGAACATTGCCAGGGGCTGCGATGCTGTCGAAGCTATGGCGCTATTTGCTTCAGCCATGCTTGCATATCCTTCAAAGTGGAATGATAAACTTATCGGCTTTCTGGCTTCCATCCTCGTTCTGTTTGTTCTCAACATCAGCAGGGTGGTATCTCTCTTTCTTACAGGGATCTACTTTCCAAAAGCATTTGAGTTCATGCATGTGGAATTTTGGCAGGTACTCTTCGTCATTTTTGCGATCGGTTTGCTGTTTATCTGGATCAAATGGACGGAAAAGGAGGCATCACATGATTCGAGGTAAAACTTTGTTTGTTTTTCTTCTCAAAGCGTTGATTATATATTGCTTGCTTGCTGCTCCAATTTCATTGTTCGATAAAGCGTACGGAAGTTTTTACCGGAAAGTGGCAGGGATGTTTTTCGATAAATTTGAAAAAACCGGATTTGTAAAACTGAGCGAGTGGAAGCGACCGGACATGACACGCGTATATATCGGCAATTATACCATGACCCGCCCCGATGGAACTGCCCCGGCAGCATCTGTCGACGTCAATACCCGGTATACAGGGTATCTTCCGACAATTTTACTGATCTCACTTGTGCTGGCCTCTCCTGTACCCTGGAAACGAAAGTTGACAGCACTTTCTTTCGGACTGATTCTTATAACGCTGCTGATTATGTTCAAACAATGGATCGCCTTGCTCTGGTATTGTGAAGAAAAATCGTGGCTGCACCTGACAAATTTTACAGTTACAGGCAAAAAACTGTTAACCTTCGCCAATAACTTTATCGCCGTTTCAGCCGGCACCGTGCTCTATTTTGTGGCAGTAATCTGGTTATTGGTCACCTTCAGGATGGATGATTTCAAATCACTCACAAAGAAACAGCAGATAACCAGCTAATTCAAAATGCATTTCAATATAATCAATTATGAAAAAGATCCTGGTAATAGGTGTGACCGTACTTCTCAACACAATGGCAAACGCACAGTGGTCGGCGGGTCCCGGAAACCTCTACATGATGACAAATGGCAATGTTGGCATCGGAACTTTTACGCCTCTCCATCATATCCACATCGTTAGCATTACAGGGACACCCTCCATTAAACTTGAAAATCAAAGCCCGTTATTTGGGTGTCAATTCATAATGGCTGACAATAATACGCCTGCTCCTTCCGACTGGAGGTTCAAAACAGCCTCGGGCGGTCAGTTCCGGATCCGGGATGAAAAAAAAACTTCTGATGTCCTGATTTTTGAACAGCGTGCCCTGTCATCTGCCCCAACAGCGCTTTATCTCAAAAGCACAGGTGAACTAGGAATCGGGACAAACACTCCGACTCAAAAATTGGATGTTAACGGCATGGTCAGAGTTCAAAATTTACCTTATTCAACAATTATCCCGCCTACGCCGCCACCTGCGGGCTCTAAATTGGTTTACGCCACTTCATCAGGAGATTTATCGTCCATTCTTTTTACCACCAGTTCAAATCTGTTTCTAAATGCAACAGGTGAGTTTTCAGCACCCCCGGGAGCGGTTGATGCCGACTGGCATGACATTTCCACAAACCTGCCTCCTCCTACCATGGGCCAAAATATATACACATTCGGAAATGTTGGAATTGGAACAAGTTCCCCTTTGAGGAAGGTGCACATTTCCAGTATCGGGAACAATGACGGGCTGAAATTAACACCTGGAGGTGTAAGTCATACAGGTTCCAGTATCATATTAGAAGCAACAGGAGTGGGCGGAAGAAACTTTATCATCCACACTTCGGGAACCGGGAATTCTCAACCTGTAGGTCAATTAATTTTTCGGGATATAGCAAGCGATGATATTAATGGTTATGATATTATGAGGATGGATGGAAACCTGGATAGGAGAAATGTTGGAATCGGAGACATTACCGCACATCAGGATTACAAACTTGACGTAAACGGAAAGGTTCATACCTGGGGAGATCTTTTTTGCAATGGCACCCATTACATCAGTGACTCTACCCTTAAAAAAAACATCAGCAACATCACCAATGCACTTGGCACGATCGGCCAGC
>CAZVNF010000137.1:0-10761 GCA_964628215.1 uncultured Draconibacterium sp. | reverse complement strand
ATTTCATTGTTTGCATTAATTTCATTGTTTGCATTGATTTCATTGTTTGCATTAATTTCATTGTTTTCCCAGGTAATTATTAATTTATTCTTGATACTTTTAATTAAACATTATGACACTCATTATAAAAGGAGCCGGCCTCACCATTGAAGATGTGGTTAGAGTTGCCCGCCACAATGAAAAAGTTGAACTTGATCCCCAGGCTGTTGAACGTATTCATAAATGCCGTGCGATGCTCGAACGGAAAATTCTCGCCCATGAGATCATGTATGGCGTGAATACCGGGATCGGAGAATTCTCTGAAATGGTATTGAATGACGACCAGGTCAAAGATTTTCAAAAATATCTTATTTACAATCATGCCGCCGGTATCGGTGATCCCATGCCAATCGACTGGGTACGTGGAGCCATGCTCGGGCGTATCAATGTGCATGCACACGGGAATTCAGGGTCACGCCTCGAAATCACACAAACCCTGGTCGATATGCTGAACAAAGGTGTAACACCTATGGTTTGTCAGAAAGGATCGGTTGGTGCATGTGGCGACCTGGCCCCAATGTCGCAGATCGCATTGCTGATGATGGGTGAAGGCGAGGCCTATTTTGAGGGGAAATTGATGTCGGGAAAGGAAGCTCTGGATGCAGCCGGTATCCCGGTTCCCGGATTGCAGGCACGTGACGGATTAGCTACCATCAATGGCTCCAATGTGCTTACCGCCATGAGTGCCCTCTACCTTTTTGATGCAAACAACTGGCTGAAACAGGCTGAAATCGCCGCCTCCATGTCGCTGGAAGCTATGAAAGCCAACATGCGGCCATACAGTCCTAAACTTCACGAAATCAGGGGATTCAAAGGAGCGGTACGCAGTGCTGCTGCCATTCTTAAATGTGTGACCGGGGGTGACCTCGTTGAAGGAAAAGTGAAATGCAAAGTGCAGGATGCCTATTCGATGCGCTCAACTCCGCAGGTAATCGGGGCCGCACATGATGCGCTGGCTTATGCCCGTTCACAGGTAGAAATTGAGCTGAATGGTGTGGGAGATAATCCCATCTTCTTCCCCGATGAAAACCTCCAGCTTTCAGGCGCCAACTTCCAGGGATCGCCGGTATCGGTACCTATGGATATGGCGGGATACGTGGTTACCATGGTCAGCGTAATGAGCGAGCGCAGGATGAACAGATTGAATAATCCGGCGTTGAGTGTCGGCCTTCCGGCTTTCCTTACCAAAGGAGCAGGCATGTTCAGCGGACTGATGCTCAGCCAGTACACTGCCGACATGCAGATTGTGGAACAGCGTATCCTGTCTGCTCCTGCTTCAATTCAGTCGATTCCGGCCGCTGCTGACCAGGAGGACTTTGTTTCCATGGGTATGAATACCGCCCTGAAGAATTTCCAGATCCTTGACAACGCCTATGGAATCCTTGGTATAGAATTGATGGCGGCGGCCCAGGCACTTGATTTCAGGGAATACAAATTCGGAGCCGGAGTAACCAAAGCCAAAGAGGTGATCAGAAAATATGTCGATTTCCTTGAAGTTGACCGCCCTCTTTACCCTGACCACAATGCCATGAAGGAACTTGTGAAATCATGCGAAATCCTCGACGAAGTTGAAAAAACAGTCGGGAAACTTGAATAAAAGTTTTTTTTTTACACATAATTGATGGAAGAAATTACCCCCGGTATCCCGCCCGAAACAAAATCCTCACGCACGACAATGCTGACGGTTTTATGCATCCTGACATTCATTGGCAGCGGCATGAATGTATTTTCCGGCCTTGTCATTGCAAGTTTTTATGACGTTTTTGTTGAAGTAGCGCAAGAATTTGCAAAAAAATTCAACATACCAGGCATTGATCTTCTGCTGGAAACCAAGCCATTATTCTTCCTCGTGACAGCAATTTTTTATGCTGGTTCAATTGCGGGTGCTGTTCTGATGTTTCAGCTGAGAAAAATCGGGTTCCATATTTATACTATATTCCAGATCCTGCTGATCCTTGCGCCCATGTACTTTATGCATCTGGCCGGTCCTGGATTACCTGAACTTCTGTTCTCGGGGTTATTTGTATCGCTTTACAGTATGAATCTGAAATACATGTCGTAACAATGGACGAAGAACATAAACCAAATGAAGCAGACAAAACCGGCCGGCAACACACCCGACCGGTTTTTCTAACTGCTTTATGCCTGTTTTCCTTCGTATATTTCGGCCTCTTTACCATTTTGTTTCTCCTGGGGCTGTTTTATTCCGGGACCGTTACAAAAGTGATTACCCAATATTTACCGGCTGATGTTCCTGCCTCATCGGGTATACGACTGATCTTTGCGGGTGGTTTTCTATTGCACCTCCTTGGATTTATTGGCTCTGTATTGCTATGGAAACTCCGGAAGTCCGGTTATTACCTTATCGCAGGGATATGTCTTGCAGTTGCCACCTTTCAAACATTCCGACCCGACATATCTGTTGCTTCCACTGCGGTGTATATTCTATTGGTAATCTTTTTTGGCATTTTTTTCAGACGGCTTCATTAAAACTGTCACTTTCCCCGCTTCTGACAAGAACTTCCGGTCATATTCCGGCAAATCGGTGAAAAGACACGATAAGTTAAAAAAATGTTAAAAAATTATTAACTAATTGTTAAAAGTTTGTTGCTTTCAATTAAAGTAATGCGTAAAATTGCAGAGACTATTCTCTACGACAGGAAAATTGTCATTAAAATTGTTTTTACCGAAGTCAATGAAACTAACTATCAATGAATTTTATCACATCACGTATTATTCACACATTTACTAACAAAAATCAAACTGTATGAGAAAATTTACTATTTTCCTTGCCCTTATGCTTTTCATAGGGCTGCAAGTTGCCCATGCCCAACGAACTATTACGGGTAAGGTGACAGATTCAGGTGATGGCGTCGGAATACCGGGTGCCACTGTACTCGTTAAAGGCACTGCTGTCGGAGCAATTACCGATCTTGACGGGAAATTCACCCTCAACGTACCAAAGGATAAAAATGTTATCCTGGTTTCTTACGTTGGCATGGTGTCCCAGGAAATCACTCTTGGCACTGATAACGTTGTTAATGTTGCGTTGGTTCCAAGTGTCCAGGAACTTGAAGGAGTTGTTGTAACAGCACTGGGTATCCCGCGTGAAAAGAAATCTCTCGGTTATGCAACCCAGGAAGTGAAAGGAGAACAACTCAACATGGTTAAAACCGACAACTTTGTCAATTCGCTCTCAGGACGGGTTGCCGGGGTACAGGTTAAAACAACAACCAACATGGGTGGATCCACAAACGTACTTCTCCGTGGCAGTAAATCTCTGACCGGTGATAACCAGGCATTGTTTGTTGTAGATGGTGTACCTGTCAATAATGACATTACAAATTCGAAAAACCAACAGCAATCCGGACAGGGTTATGACTACGGTAATGCCGCATCAGACATCAACCCGGAGGACATTGAGTCAGTCAACGTGCTGAAAGGTTCAGCTGCAACGGCACTTTATGGTTCGCGCGCAGCAAACGGCGTAATCATGATCACCACCAAAAAAGGTGGCAGGGCAGCCGGATCAACCAAAAAAGGCGTTGGAGTTACCTTGAATTCCAGTGTTCAGATGGGCTATGCTGATAAAAATACTTTCGTCAAGTATCAGAAAGATTACGGCGGAGGCTACGGTGCATATTATGGACCAAATGAGGATGGCTATTTTAATGTCATCAATTTTAATGGTGTTGATCAAACCTGGGTTCCGATGTACGAAGATGCCTCCTACGGGGGAAAATTCGACGGACAGCTGGTTTACCAGTGGGATGCTGTTGATCCCCAGTCACCTAATTACCAGAAAGCAACTCCATGGCAAAATGCAGCAAACGATCCTTTTACCTTCTTTGAAAAACCGCTGACTTTCTCCAATTCAGTTGCCATCGACAATGCATTCGCCGGCGGCAATTACAGGTTATCCTATACCAATTACAAGCAGAACGGACTGATGCCCAACAGCGAACTGATCAAGAACAATGTTTCCATGAATGCTACATGGAATGTGAATGACCGTTTGACTGTAACCGGTTTCGGCAATTATTCCATTAATAAAGGAACAGGACGTAACTCAACGGGATATAATGACAACATCATGGGTTCATTCCGTCAGTGGTTCCAGACCAATGTCGATATTCAACAGCAGAAAGACATGTTCGATCTGACCGACCGGAATATTACCTGGAATTACAAAAGCCCGACCGATATGGCACCCGCCTATTGGGATAATCCTTACTGGACACGTTATAAAAATTATGAATCAGACAGACGTAACCGTTTTATAGGCAATATGTCTGCCAACTATAAAATAACCAACTGGATGAGCATCTTCGGACGTTTTTCTGTTGACTCCTATTATGAACTTCAGGAAGAAAGAAGAGCTGTTGGCAGTATCGCCGCTGCCTTCGGAATCGGCACAGGAGCAGACGGAAGTCTCAACCGGAGCGACCAGGAATCAGGTTACATGAGAAGAGACATCGACTTCAGCGAATACAACTATGATGTCATGGCCAATTTCAACAAGGATATTACCAAAGACATCAGTTTCAAAGGTATCCTCGGTTTGAATATCAGAAGGACAAATTACAACCGGGTTATCTCTTCCACCAGCGGTGGACTTTCGGTACCTGATCTGTATTCCTTACAGAACAGCAAAGGCCCGTTGCCACTTTCAAAGGAACTTGCTTCCAAAGTAGGGGTTGACGGACTCTATGCCAGTGTTTCTTTCGGCTATAAAAACTTCATCTATCTTGATGGAACCCTCCGCCGCGATCACTCCTCCACATTGCCAGAGGCCAACAATGTTTATTATTATCCATCTGTTGCAGGTAGTTTCATTTTCTCCAGCCTTACCCCTGATGCCAAATGGCTGTCATTTGGTAAACTTCGTTTGAACTATGCCATGGTTGGTAACAGCGCCGGTTTTGACCAGCTTGTTGACAACTACACCATTCTGAGCCCCTTTAACAGTTTAACTACGGCCAATCCTACCATCAAGAAAGACCCGAACCTGAAACCTGAAAACACAACCAGTATTGAAGGAGGTTTGGAAATGTACTTTGTTGGCAGGAGAGTCGGATTTGACCTGGCTTTGTATAAAACCAATACCATCAACCAAATTCTGCCGTTACCTGTATCATCCAGTACCGGTTATTTTACCAAGATCATCAATGCCGGTGAAATTCAGAATAAAGGTATTGAGTTAGCCATCAATGCCACCCCATGTAAAAACAAAAACTTCAAATGGGATATTTCTGTTAACTGGGCGAAAAACTGGAATGAAGTAGTTTCATTGTTGGAAGGTGTAAACACATTGCAGCTTGGCAGATTCCAGGGTGGTGTTACAATCAATGCCATGGTGGGACAGCCTTACGGTGTAATTTACGGAACTGATTACATTTACAAGGATGGTCAGAAAGTGGTTAATGCATCCAACGGCAGGTACCTGAGAACAGCCACCTCCGATAATATCATTGGTAATGCAAACCCCGATTTCAACGGTGGTGTTTTAAATACCTTTACCTATAAAAACTGGGCACTCGGATTTTTAATTGACGTTCAGGTTGGTGGTGATATTTTCTCACTCGACATGTATTATGGTCTTGCTACCGGTTTGTATGATGAAACTTCCTATATCAACGACCTTGGCAACCCGGTGAGAAATCCGCTGGTTGGAAATGCGGTTGACGGTTATACAGGAACATGCGGCGGATTTATCAATCCGGGCGTAAACGTAGCTGCTGATGGCACTGTAACTGATAACAAAACCAGGATTGCCGCGAACAACTATGGTGCTTTTGGTTATGCAAGGCTGCCGAACAAAGCCTTCATATATGATGCCTCTTATGTTAAATTGCGTCAGATCTCTTTATCTTATTCTATTCCTTCCGCTGTACTGCAAAAAACTTTTATCACCGGTATCACTCTTACCGCTGTTGCAGCAAACGTCTGGACAATCTTTAAAAACCTGCCATATGCTGATCCTGAGTCAGGATTGGGCGCAGGCAACCTGCAAGGGTATACCACCGGATCTCTTCCGTCAACACGTGATTTTAGTTTGAACTTGAAACTCACCTTCTAAATAAAGAAATATGAAAAATATATTTGCAATATTCCTTGTCTTCCTGGTGTTTTCGTCGTGTACGAAACTGGAAGAGTTGAATCAAAACACCAAGGACCCGAGTAAGGTGCCTGGTGAGTCGTTATTTACCGGTGCCCAGTTGTACCTGGCCAATCAAATGGTTACTCCCAATGTGAACCGGAATATTTTCCGGCTGTTTGCACAGTACTGGACAGAAACCACCTATACCGACGAAAGCAATTACGACATCACGACCCGCCCGATTCCGGGAAATCACTGGGATCAGTTGTACGTAAATGTACTTAAGGGCCTTGACGAATCTGCAAAAGTACTTGCTGCAGACGGAAATTTACCAGGCGATGACCCTAAAGTGCTCCAAAACAAGCTTGCTATTGTTGAGGTACTTTCCGTGTATACTTACAGTGTACTGGTGGAAACATTCGGAAATGTTCCTTATACCCAGGCTTTGAATCCCGATATCCTGTTGCCGGTTTACGATGATGGCCTCACTGTTTATAAGGATCTCCTCGTACGGCTGGATGCCGCCATTTCAAAAATTGACAAAGGATATGGCAGTTTTGGCGGTGAAGATAACATGTATGGCGGCAATGTTGACCAGTGGTATAAATTTGCCAACTCCCTTAAATTAAGGATGGGCATGCTTATGTCCGACGTTGACAACACCCTTGCAAAAAAGGCTGTTGAAGAAGCTGCAGCAAATGTGATCATGGACAATGCCGACAATGCCAGCATTTCCTACATGGATGCGCAGCCAAACAACAATCCGATCAATGAAAACCTGGTTGCAAGCGGAAGAGATGATTTTGTGCCTGCAAATACCCTGGTTGATATGATGAATACCTTAAACGACCCAAGACGGCCGTTGTACTATACTGAAATTGACACCAATACAACACCTGGTGGCAGTCCTGAAATGGCTTATGTAGGAGGTATTTATGGTGCCTCTAACAATTTTGCCAACTACTCACATGTTGCCGATCCATTGCTTGTTCCTACATTTGAAATGCTCATGTTCGACGCTACCGAAGCTGCCTTTTTACTGGCAGAAGGAGCTGAAAGAGGTTTCAACGTAGGCGGTACCGCAGCAGAACACTACAATAGGGCTATCAAAGCTTCTGTCGCCTATTGGGGTGGCTCTGAAGCTGAGGCAGACACCTATATCGCTCAGTCAGACGTTTCCTATAATTCAGAAAAACCATGGAAACAAAAAATCGGAGATCAGAAATGGATTGCACTTTACAATCGCGGGTTTGAAGCATGGACAGCATTCAGAATGCTGGACTATCCGCAACTTGTTGGACCTCCCGATGCCGATTCCGATCTTCCATTGCGTTTAACCTATCCTACTGTAGAACAAACCTTAAATGGAGCTAACCGCGCTGCTGCGGCAACAGCCATCGGAGGAGATGATGTTTCTACAAAACTTTTCTGGGATAAAAATTAAACTTTTTCCCTCAAAAAAAAGGCTGCCTTTAGGCGGCCTTTTTTTTTGAATAAAAATTTAAAAAACATTCTCACCACTCATAAAATAAATAACTAATTTTACACTGTTTTATACTTTAAATAAACCTAATACACTTAATGTTAACCAAAAACTAAATTTATGAAAAAGATCTTCGTATTAGTACTGGCTGTCTGTATGATGGCGGGTATTGCAAATGCGCAAAAAACATATATCAGGCTGGGAGTTGGTGGTGGTATCGGACTCAAACAATATGAAGGTGAATCCTGGGCAGACGAAACCAATACCAGTAATTCCGACAATTTTGTTATTAAATCAGCCGGAATGGGTGGCGGCCTGAATGTAAATTTAGCTTTTGGATACATGCTTTCTGATTATGTGGGAATTGAACTGGGGGTAAATGAATTCATCGGGCTGAATAAAAAAGTACATTCCACTTACACCAGCAGTTCTGCTGACTACACCTATGATGCAAAAATGTCGGGAATGATGCTGCAAATTGTTCCGGCTATTGTGATAACCCCTGGTCTGAAAAAGACCAACCCATATGCACGGATGGGGATGATCGTTGGCATTCTTCCATCAATTACTCAAAGCTACAGTGCAACAACCAATACAAACGGGGGGTTTAAAGCAACCTCAACCTCTGAATCAAAACTGAAGATATCGGGAGGTGTTGCCCTTGGGTTTACTGCCGCTGCAGGCGTTTCAATGAATTTAAGTGAGAAACTCTCCTTTTTCGGGGAACTTGTATTCAATGGGATCACCTATGCCCCTTCAAAAGGCGAAGTGACAGAATGGACTGTTGATGGCGTAGATCAATTGCCTGATGCAACAACAAACGAAAAGGAATGGACCTACGAAAAAGAGTATGATGCTGATGAGGAAATCCCTGACGGCAGCCCGGATAAACTACCCAAAACATCCTCCAATTTCAGCAATGTTGAATTGAATATCGGGATTAAATTCAATCTGTAACGATCGGTTTGATCCAGCAGCGACGGCGTATATTGATCCGGTTGTCGTAGTTTTTCCAGATAGACAGAGCCCTCAGATTTTCTTCCAGCTGAGGGTGTGTCCGGGTTATTTTTATACCTGCCTTGATGTAAGCTTTATTCAATTCGTGGAACACGAGTGCCAGAACTCCCTTTCCCTGGTAATCGGGATGTACCCCGATCAAATACATATGAATTGTGTCATTTTTTTTCATGGCACGCAAAAGATGCAAAAAGCCAAACGGAAACAGATGTCCGTTTGCTTTTTGCAAAGCCAGGGAAAGGCAGGGCATGGTGATACCAAATCCAACCACATCATCTTTCGCATCTAACACCAGCGATACGAATTCAGCCCTGATAAACCCAAAGTATTGACTGGTATAAGCATCCATCTGTTTTTTGGTCAATGCCGTAAAACCATAAAGATCATGGAATGCCTTATTGTACATGGTAAACATTTTTGCTGCATAGGGTCTGATTTCCTTTGCTTTGCGGGGATGTAAAAGACGCAGGTTGTATTTTTGCATGACAATCCGGGTCATCCGTTCAATCTTTTCGGGAATATCCGTGGGAACCCTGATCTCATATTGCACCCAATCGGTTGCCTTACGAAAACCAAGCCGTTCCATATGTTCATTATAATAAGGAAAATTATAAATGGCCGACATGCTTGATATCTGGTCGAATCCCTCAATCAGCATGCCTTCCGGATCCATATCGGTAAACCCCAATGGCCCGTGGATACTGGTCATTCCTTTACTCCTGCCCCATTCGGATACCGTCTCTGTCAGCCTGAGTGAAACCTCGGGATCATCAATAAAATCTATCCAACCGAACCGTACCAGTTTGGTATTCCAGCGTTCCTCCTCCTTTTTATTAATAATTCCTGCAATCCTGCCAACGGGAATATTGTCCTTGTAAGCCATCCAGTATGATGCTTCACAATAATCAAAGGCAGGGTTTTTATCGTGGCGAAGGGTATTCAACTCATCAAATTTCAGGGGCGGCACCCAGAACTTGTTCCCTTTGTATAATAAGAAAGGAAAATCAATGAATTTCTTAAGTTCCTTGTGAGAAGAAACCTCTCTGATTAAAATGCCGCTCATTTAAAGCCACTTTTCCTTAATATACCATTCAAGTGTCTCCTGAACCCCTTTTTCAAGGTCATATTCCGCCCGAAAATCGAAGTCCTTTTCCAGGGGTTCAAATTCGCAACGCCAGTTGGTGCTGCTTAACACATTATATTTATCCGTATTGAGTGTGGGGATACTGCCCCATAAACCAGCTACCGATTCTCCAACAATGGCTATGGTTTTAACAATGAAAAGCGGTACGGTAAAACGCACGGTTTTCTTTCCCAGTGCCTTTTTGGTAATAGCAGCAAACAACTCCGACGGATATTCCTTCCCATCAGAAACAAACCAGGCTTTATTGACATGCCCGGAGCCAAGTGCCATATAGATGAGTCTTACCAGGTCACGTACGTAGATAAAAGTAAGTACCTGCTTTTTAAAGCCAATATAGGGCTCCATTCCCCTGTTAATGGTTTGAAAGAACACAAAGTAATCTTTCTCTTTAGGACCATACACCCCCGTTGGTCTGACAATCAGCCAGGGAAAATTCTTAAGGGAAGTGATATAGCGTTCAGCTTCGAGTTTGCTTTTGCCATAAAGTTCAATGGGCTTTGGTTCATGCGTGAGGCGCACTGGTTCGCCTGTATGCGGGTTCCCCGGACCATACGCAGCAAGACTGCTGACAAATAAAAATTTCTCAGGAACCATGTCTGCCTCAATCAGTGCCTCAATAAAATGCACTGTATTCAGACAGTTTACGTTATAAAAATCCTCCTTTTTCTTTGCCTTGGTAAGCCCGGCATTGTGCACAATATACTGAAACCGTATATTATTCCTTTTACATTCATCCAGCGTAACACGCACCTTTTCCTTGCTGCTGAAATCAAATTCAAGGAACTTGATCCGTTCGTCTGTCAGATAACCGCGTGAACTTGATTTCCGTATACCCGCATATACCTCAAAATTCTGCTTAAGACCTTCTTCCACCAGGAAACTGCCAATAAAACCACTGGCACCGGTAATCAATATATTTCCCATTTTCAAAATTTCGCTATTTCACAATTTCGCCATTTCGCCATTTCGCCATTTCGC
>CAZVNF010000136.1:0-10934 GCA_964628215.1 uncultured Draconibacterium sp. | reverse complement strand
AGTGCGCCGGAATTGCCCACCTTGTTGATGGCGAGTTTCTTTTTCCACTTGATAATGGTGATCTTAGCCCAGGCTTGGGCTATTTCACGTTCGGAAAGTTTGGGTTGTGGGTTTTGCATTGAGCAAAGGAAAGCTCAATGCAAAGACAAATAAAGGACACAAAAAATGCTGTTCTGAACTACGAAAGTGGATTATTGTTGGGAATGGTGAACAAAAACATACTTCCTTTTCCCTCTTCGCTCTCCACCCATATCTTTCCGCCGTGCTTTTCGATGAAATCCTTACAAAGGAGCAATCCCAAACCGCTGCTGGGTTCGCCTTCAGTGCCTTTTCTGTTTGTTTGAACATCGAGCCGGAATAAATCATCGATCATTTTGCTGCTCATGCCGATGCCAGTATCCTCAATAGAAATTTCAACATTATTGTGATTGGTGGCTTTAGCCGAAACTTTTATTTTCCCGCCTTTATGAGTAAATTTCAAAGCATTGGACACGATGTTTCTGATTACTGTTTGAAGTATGTTCCTGTCGGCAAATACAGGTATATCGGCCGGAATATCGAGATTAATTTCAATGCCTTTGATTTTGGCGGGTTCCAAAATTATTGCAATACTTTCATCAACCATCGGAGCTAATTGAGCTATTTCCCTGTTGAAAGTAATTAATCCTTGCTGCATCCGCGCCCACTCAAGCAGATTTTCAAGAAGGCGGAACATATCGGCTGCCGAGTTTCTCATGCTCAAAGTAAAATCCTTAATTTCTTCACTGGTCAGATTCTCTAATTCTTCTGCCATCAACTGAGTAAGTCCTAAAAATCCATTGAATGGACCGCGCAGGTCGTGTGCAATGATGGAAAAGAACTTATCCTTGGTGGCATTCAGTTCCTGAAGCTCCTTTCGCTGTTTCTTAAGTTCCAGGCTTTGCTGGTATAGCTTGTAATGTGTATTGACCCGGGCAATGACCTCTTCGGCCTGAAAAGGTTTGGTGATATAATCCACTCCGCCCAGATTCAATGCTTTAACAATGTCATAACTATCGCTCAAAGCACTGATAAAGATAACAGGAACCTCTTTCAGACCAGGATTTTCCTTTAACTGACGGCACACTTTGTAACCATTCATTCCCGGCATCATAATATCGAGTAGAATAAGGCCTGGTGTCTCTTTTTCAGCTACTTTCAATGCCATTTCGCCATCGGTAACCGGACGGATATGGTAGCCTCCGCCATTCAGTATATCCCCCAATAATTTCAGGTTTGCTCCAATATCATCGACAATAAGAATGTAGGGATTTTCCGAATTTGATACATTTTCATTTTTCATCATAAGGTCTCCTTTAGAATTAAAATTTTTTGCAGATATTTATAATCGTAATTGTTGACCAAATCCATGAGGCGATTCGCAAGCTCAGAATTTTCAGGTTCAATCCTGGCAATCAGTTTGATCAGCAGGTCGATATTTGCATTGGAAGCTGCATCTTTCATTTGTATAACAAGGTCATTTGGTAATTTTGTTATATCCTTTTCAATTGGCTCATCTATGTCAGGATATGGTTTTTGAATGAATGGCATTCTGGTCTCGTCATAAATATATTTTATACCAAGCGCCTTTCCGATCACTCCAAGCAATTCGTTTTCACGGAAGGGTTTCAGGATACAACCATCCAGTCCGAAAGAAAGAATTTTCTTACGATCCTCTTCAAACAGGCTGGCAGTAAGCGCAATAACAGGCGTTTGCTTTCCCCTGTCCGTCGATTTTATCAGTCTGGTAGCTTCATAGCCATCCATAACGGGCATTTGCATATCCATTAAAACCAGGTGTGGATTCCACTGTTCAAATTTCACAAACGCCTCAGCTCCATTTACTGCTTCCTGAGTTTCAAAACCAAGAAGTTTTAGAAGTTTTACAGACACGCTCAGGTTGATTTCATTATCGTCCACAATAAGAATACGGTAAACCTCTTGTCCCGTATCAATGCTGTTCACCCGTCTTGTATTTCTCACTGCATCCGGCTCGGGATTCCCTGCCTTTAATTCCACAGTGAATATAAATTCAGAGCCTTGTCCGACTTTGCTGGTTACTGTTACATTGCCTCCCATTAAAATGGCCAGTTCGCGGCTCAGAGCAAGCCCCAGACCCGTGCCACTGCCTTTGTTGATCCCGGCGTCTGTCTGTTCAAAACGTTTAAAAAGGTTACTTAAATCGCTTTCCGGGATGCCGGGACCCGAATCGTAAATTTTCACGGTCAGCCTGTCTTTACCCTTAGTACCATTCTCAAAGTGAATATTTACACCAATGCGGCCTTCATCGGTGAATTTAAGCGCATTCCCGATCAGATTGATAAATAACCGGCGTAATTTGCTCTCATCTGCAACCACATATCGTGGAATATCGTCAGCCATTTCAAAAATAAACTGAAGATGTTTAGACCGGGCCTGTGCTGTGAACATCATCCGGATGCCGTTAAGCAACGAACGCAAATCAAAATTGACCGGATTCAACTCCAACCTGCCTGCTTCCATTTTTGACAACTCCAGGATGTCATTTATAAGCGATAAAAGATGTTCGCCGGCACGAATAACAGTAGAATTGTATTCCTTTTGCAAAGCCGATAATTGCTTGTCCCGGTTCAACAGTTGCGAGAACCCGATAATTGAATTCAGGGGTGTCCTGATTTCATGCGACATACTTGCAAGGAATGTGCTTTTAGCCTTATTGGCTGTTTCTGCCACCTCCCTGGCTTTTATCAGCATCTCTTCTGTTTTCTTTTGTTCGGTGATGTCCCAGTTCGTGCCAGCCATGCGCTGCGGGATGCCGGAACCGTCATGCTGAACAGTTGCAAGCGCCCTGATGTTGTGCACAGAACCATCGGGCCAGCACACACGGAATTCAGTGTTAAATTCTTGTTCGCCGTGTATCGCCATCCGGATTTCTGCATCGCTACGTTCCATATCATCGGGATGAACGCCTCTTAGCCAGGCTTCGTAGGCACCACTGAAATTCTCTTTTGCAATACCGTATATTGCAAACATCTGATCGTCCCATACCAGAATATTGTTGGCAATATCATAGTCCCATATGCCAACGCCTCCGGCTTTGGTAGCAAGTGCCAAACGGGCAGCGACCCGGTTCACTTCCTGCTCTGCCTTTTTGCGATCGGTGATGTCTGTTAAAGAAGTAACCCGAATATTTTTCCCTTTGAAATGCATCATTTTTCCGCGTAAAACGCAGGGAAATGTTGTCCCGTCTTTTCGCAATGCAACAGCTTCATAAGGTTTTTCATACCCTGTTATCATTTTATCCATGACCATTTCACGGAATTCAGGTACGATCCATTCTGTGCCGTATCTGATGGTAGCTTCTTCCGTGGTATAACCAAACATTGATTCCGCAGCCTGGTTTTGTTCAATGCAAAGACCTTTTTCAGAGAAGAATATTGCTTCAAAAGATGCTTCCGATAATCCCCGGTACCTTTCCCGGCTTTCGGCTAATTCCAGCTCTGCTTTTTTGCGTTCGGTAATGTCGGTAATGAAGCCATGCCAAAGCACTGAGCCATCATTCTCCAGCTCAGGCAGTGCATTGCCTAAAAGTGTACGGATGGTGTCATCCTCAAATTGAACCCGGTACTCATGTTGCCAGGGAGATAAGGTTTTTGCCGATTCCTGAATGGATGCAACCACGCAGGCATAATCATCCGGGTGCAGATTGGAAAACACCCTGGAGGCATCTTCCCTGACTTCGTCGGGGCTCACCCGATATATATCCCTGATGGCCTCACTGGCAAATGGAAAGCAGGAACTCCCATCCGGGCGCAATAAATACTGGTAAACAACTCCGGGCAGGCGACTGGCTATTTTCTGAAGAGGAGCCAGCGAATCATAGTTTGAAGACGCCAGGTTGTCACTTTTATCAATTGCAATGTCAGGATTTGCAATCAGTTCTATATTGTTTCCCTGTTGATTCTCCCAGCCTGCCTGTCTTTCAGTTATTGGAATTTCAATCCAGAATGTGCTTCCTTCACCAATAATGCTTTCAACACCAACAGATCCTTCTGTGGCATCCATTATTCGTTTAACCATCGCCAGCCCAAGCCCGGTGCCTTGTGTTTCTGTTTTTTCAGCGCCAATTCGCTCAAATGGTGAAAAAAGTTTTGGAATATCATCCGATAGGATACCCATACCGGTATCTGTAAACGAAATCCTAACCAAAACAATTCCTTTATCGTTCACAGGTCGCGTTTCAGTTTTGACTGAAATAATGCCGCCCTGCCTGTTGTACTTCACTGCATTAATGAGCAAGTTTGTCAATACCTGCTTTAACCGCTTTCTGTCTGACATTACAAAAAGCTCATTTACATGTGAATCCTGGAATTCAAGTTTTAGTTGCCGCGCATCGGCGAGTGGTTTTATGGTATCAATTGTTTCTGCAACAATGCCTGTTAGCTCTACAGGTTCTAAAAAGATTTTGAGTTTCCCGGATTCGATGCCTGAAATGTCGAGTACTTCATCAATTAATTCGAGCAGGTGCTTGCCGCTGGTTAAAATGTGGCTGACTCTTTTCTTATGTCCGGGGTTGAGTTCTCCCATATCCATCAACTGTGCAAAGCCAAGTATTGCATTCATAGGGGTCCTCAATTCATGGCTTACACGTGAGAGGAATTCGCTCTTGGCAACATTGGCCCTTTCAAGATTTTTATTGACCTCCCTGAGCTCCCGGGTTCTTTCTTCAACTTTTAACTCAAGGGTGGCATTCAGGTCCCGGAGTTCCTTGCCTTGCCGGTACAATTTAAGATGTGTGTGAACCCGTGCTTTGACTTCTTCTGCCTGAAAAGGTTTATTGATGTAATCAGCTCCGCCCGCGGAAAAGGCTTTTACGATATCATCGGTGTCACCTAAGGCGCTGATAAAAATAACCGGTACATCTGCTAAACCGGGGTTTTCCTTTAACCGCCGGCAAACTTCATAGCCATCCATCCCCGGCATCATGATGTCGAGCAGGATCAAATCGGGTTTTTCTATTTCAGCAGCCTTCAGGGCAAGTTCTCCGCTTGGAACCGGACGAACATTATACCCTTCAGGTTTCAGGATTTCTTCAAGCAATTTGAGGTTGGCGCTCATATCGTCAACAATAAGAATATTGGCGGTGCCTTTACCGGATAAAGTATCGTTTCCCATCCCTTATTTTCTTTTATTCAATAGTTGCAGAAGGTGCTCATACTTGTAACCGATAGCCTGGGTCATCAGATGATTCGAAAGTTCTGAATTGTCAATTTCAATCCCTTTTATAATTTCAATCAGATGGGATAAATTGGCAGAATTCACCGCTTTCTGCATCTGTAAAATAAGGTCATCCGGTAATTGTGCCATATCCTCATCAATGCGTGCGGCGTTATCCGGATAGTTGGACGGAGCGCTAACCGGTTCTTCTTCCTCATAAATGTATTCAATACCAAGAACGCTTGCAATGGTGCTGAACAACTCACTTTCACGGAATGGTTTAAGAATACAGCCCTGTATGTCAAGGTTAAAGGCATTTATTTTCTCCTCTTCAAGCGAGCTGGCAGTCAACGCAATAACCGGTGTTGGTTTTCCTTTTTCAGTTGATTTAATCAGGCGGATTGCCTCATAGCCATCCATTACGGGCATGCGCATATCCATTAAAATAAGATGCGGTTCCCACGCTTCAAATTTTGCAATTGCATCTTCTCCGTTAACTGCTTCCTTTGTTTCAAAACCCACCAAATTGAGTAAATTTACGACCACTTGCCTGTTTTCTTCTTTATCATCTACAACCAATACGCGATAAGCTTTCTGATGCCTATCAATCCATATCACCCGTTTTGTCAGGGCAACTTCACTTACTCCGGATTTTCCTTTTTTTATTTCTATTTGAATAGTGAAAACCGAGCCTTTTCCTTCTTCGCTCGCAACGGTGATATTCCCTCCCATTAAAACAGCCAGTTCACGGCTCAGGGCAAGCCCAAGTCCGGTGCCGCTGTTTTTTCTGATCCCTGCGTTTGTTTGTTCGAACTGTTTAAAGAGTTTTCCCAGTTCATCTTCAGACATTCCCGGGCCTGTATCCTGAATTTCGACAACCAGGCGGCTTGTATCCTTGTTCCATTTTTCAACCCTTGCCCGCACGACAATGCTGCCATGTTCGGTGAATTTTATCGCATTTCCGATCAGGTTGATCAGGATCTGACGTAATTTGTGACTGTCTGCTATAACATTGTGTGGCAGATCACCGGATAGTTCAACAATCAGTTGCAGCCGTTTGGATAGGGATTGTTCTTTGAACATCATCTGCACTTCGTTAAAAACAGCATGTAAATCAAAATTTGCTGGATTTAACTCCATGCGACCTGCTCCCAGTTTAGACAATTCAAGAATGTCGTTGATGAGTTTCAGCAAATGTTCGCCTGCATTATTAATGGAGGCAGCATAACCCTTTTGTGAATCTGTCAATGATTTTTCCCGGTTCATCAGTTGCGAAAAACCAATGATCGCATTCAGCGGCGTTCTGATTTCATGCGACATATTCGCCAGGAATGTACTTTTCGACTTGCTGGATGCTTCGGCCAGTTGCGTCATTTTATTTGCTGTGACGACGGCAGATTCAAGTTGGGCATTGGTTTCATGCAGTGCATTTTCGGACTGCCTGTGCTCGGTGATGTCACGGTAGTTTAGCAGAACACCACTGATAAACGGATCATTCAAAAGATTGGCCGCTGTAAGTTCTATCGGTTTATAACTTCCATCCTTACATTGATACCTGAATTCTAATGTTTTTACCGCGTTTTCTTTCTCCAGTAAAGAATAGAAAACCTTTCCAACACGTTCCAGATCATCAGGATGGACTGTTGAAAAACCGCTGGTACCGACACGATCCTTCGGCAGCCATCCGAACCACTTTTCGATGTTCGGGCTTTTATAGGTCATGATGCCATCGGCACCCATAATGCCGATCACGTCAGAAATATTGGATATCATTGAACTATACCTGATCTCACTGTTCCGCAATGAGTCTTCTGCAAATTTGCGTTCAGTGATGTCACGGAAACTCACCATTATACCATTGATTACCGGGTCTTTCAACAGGTTGGCGGCAATAAGTTCGATTGGTTTATAACTTCCGTCCTTACATTCATACCTGAATTCCAATGTCTTAGTTGAATTATCTTCCCCAAGCAGTGAATGGAAGAATTTTTGAGCGTTCGGAAGATCGTCGGGATGGACAAATGAAAAGGCGCTCCTGCCGGCATTATCCTCAGGGAGCCATCCGAAAATCTTTTTCATGTTCGGGCTTTCATATTTCTTAAAGCCGTCGGCGTCCATAATAGCGATTACATCTGAAATATTGGCTATCATCGCACTGAATCTGGCATTGCTCTGCTCAATTTCATCCTCGGCATGTTTGCGTGCTGTGGTGTTGATAACAATACCGCTTACAGTAAGAGGTTTCCCGTTTGCATCTTTTTTAACAATAGAACCATTATCATAGAACCATATATATTCACCTGATTTGGTTTTAATTCTGTATTCAACTTCATATCTTTCAAATAATCCATTGAGATGTCCCTGCATTGCATTCATTGCCCTGTCATAGTCTTCCGGATGAATCAAATTGGTCAAATCCCTGGAATGCCTGAAGCTTTCAGGAGCATAACCGAGCATCTCAGCATTATGCTTGCTGAAAATAACACGTCCGGTAGGGATATCCATTTCCCACCAGCCCGTACCTGCCATATCCATGGCAAGGTCAAGCTTTAAATTAGCATCATGCAATAAATTCTCGCTACGCTTACGTTCGGTAATATCACGCATGCTGGCGAGTATGCAGGGGGCGCCGTCATAGGTAATGGTTGTTCCCTGTGCTTCTGCATAGATGATCGTTCCATCGAGTTTGAAATATTTAAACTCGGACAACACAGCATCGATGCCATCATCAATACCCCTGCGTATCCGCTCCATCACGATTTGATGACAATCAGGGTGAATCCGATCCAGAATTTTGGTTCCAACAAGATCTTGTGCACATGTTGCACCAAACATGATGATTGCAGCAGGATTGGCATAAACTATTTTCAAATTCCGGTGAACGATAACAGCATAAGGCGACCACTCAACCAAAGCATGATAACGTTGCTCGCTGTGATACAGTTCATTGGCACGCTTTGCTTTCTCTTCATTTTGGAAGGCTAATTCTTTATTGGCTATGAGTAGTTCATCGGCCCGTTTTGCCTTCTCTTCATTTTGAAAAGCAAGTTCCTCAATAAGCTCCAGTATTTTGGCTTCTGATTTCTCATTAAGCAACTCTTCTGCCTTTTGGCGAAGGATTTCAGAGGATAATTTGTCCCCGTTATTTTTATTCATGATTTTGTAATTGTAAAAATGAAAATACTGCCTGCCCCGGGAGAGGATTCCACCCAAATTTTACCTCCGTGCAACTCCACGATTTTTTTGCAGTGCGACAGTCCGATGCCTGTTCCCTTATATTCACTGCGATTGTGCATCCGTTTGAAAATGATGAAAATCTTTTCCCTGTTTTTTTCTCAATGCCAATGCCGTTGTCTGAAATTTTAAAAGCCCATTTCTTTTCGCAACTCTCAGCCGTGATCTTTATTTCCGGGAGAATATTCTTTCTCCGGAATTTGATTGCATTGACAACCAGGTTACTGAACAATAGTTTTAATTCCGTTTCACAGCCATACAGCACGGGTAATTCTTCAATGGTTATTTTTGCATGGCTGCTTTTTATCATATCATCCAGGCCGGCAAGTACTTCACTCACCAGGATGTCGTAAAGCAATCTGAGATTTGCGCCAATATCATCAACAATAAGAATGCTGGGAATATGGCTGGCTGCCATGAGATCGTTCAAATTCCATTGCTGAATATTGAGTATGCTGACCGGGGTAAGGTGTCGTTGAAAATATAACAGTCAAAGAGTTTAGTAACACTTTGGCCATTTGGAAAAGGATATTAAATTCTGATCTGGTTTTATCCGTTTTTGTGGTGAGGCTGTACAGGGGGGGTAATACGCTGATATAGAACTATATATGATTTTGCAAGGGCGAATCTTTTGGTATTCATGGGAATAGTTTTTATTTCAGCCCAGTTTCAAGGAGAGTAATATGCAAAGATAGTCTATGTTTCAGGAAATTGGACAGAAATCTTTGAAATCTGTGAATATAAGTATTTGTTAATGATAGTAATTGGTAGTTGGGATAGAAATGGAATACTGAAATTCTCAGAAAGAAATATTTGATTTGAGAATAACATTGGTTTACTCAATAAACCTGGAAAATATTCCATTTGGAAGGATCAAATTCCAAATCAAGACAGTCCAGCAACTTAAATGAATACATTACGCCATAATCGTTATCAAACACCGGTCCCAGCATCTCATAACTCACGGAATTGATATTGAACCCCGGAATGGCTTTCATGGTAAGCAATTCACATTTCATATAGTCATGCAACATTCTGGCAATGATATCAGTCCCTATCTGCTTCATTCTTGCAAGAACCATTAACTCACCGGAAAAATCATCAATCTGATCGAGATGGCCGATGATCAGGAACCCACCATTGATCGAATCAAGGATATTATCCAGATTTGAAGCTTCAAAGTTTCCGGAAATGCTTGTCAGGATCAGTGCCGGGTATTTGATGTTTGACCGCAGGGCTGCCAGCGGCTCGTTGATATCCATCATGTAGAAATCATTGATTTCCTTGTGCTCACTGGTAATGGTGCGAAAATACTCAACGTAGCTGCTAATGTCGGTCATAGGAATCGATCTTATGCATATATTCGTGATACTCTTTTGCTTTTTTGTTCAGCCCGATGAATACATTGTAAAGGTTTGAATTCATTACTGTTTCAAGGCTTTTATCATCGGTCTTGCCATCGGCCAGGGAGATGATGAGTGATGCCCAACCATTATCTTCACTTCCGATGCCACCGTGTTGTTCATAAACATAAGGATACAACAGAGGTAATGAATTCAAAACACCGGAAAAGAACAGGAAGATGGAGTACTTGACTTCATAATCCAGTGTGGCAATTCTTTGGCACCGGCGTTTCAACGATCGGTTGACAAACTTTTTACGGGGATCCTGATTGTCGGAATAAGCCTTCCAGATGAACCAAAACCATTTCCTTGGCCGGTAAAAAACTGCCACCATTTCGTCGAGATACTTTTGCTCCTTGGTTTTTGAAAATGAATCGAGCAGGGAATTGGCCAATGTGAATTCTCCAAAGGTGCAGTTCATCATGGCATCCGCCGGGCCATGAAATTTTCTTCTGCCGGTTCGTAGGACAGGGAGAAGATTTTTGGTCAGGGAGACCTCTTTGAATAGATAATCCAGACTTTCGCATAGAAAATAAGTATCTTCCGGATGGATTCTCTTGAGCACTTTCGGACTGATCGAAAGGAATTTGAATAGCGCTCTGAGCTTAAAATCTATTATGGTGAGTTGTCCCTGAAACAGGCTGCTGACAAACAAAACGTGTTTTCTTGTCAGCTCATTCCAGTCGGAAGGCATGAAATATGTTTTACCATCTATTTCAACCTGGTTCATGGCAGCAATTTCCTTTTGAGATAGAAACGGATGAGTTTAATTGCAACCAGAATGACAATGATCACCCAGGCAATTCCTCCGGACCAAATCAGGAAGTTCTGAAAACCGGTGACTTTATACACCGGCTTTTCAATTGTCTTTGATTCAATCCTGGATTCCCGGATATGAGTTTCTTTCCAGGCAAAATAGATCGAACTGCTGGCGATCTTGGCACCGGTGGTCAGTACATTATTCTGAACTGAAAAGCAAGGATCAACCCGCTTACCCGGTTTTATGGAAAGAATCTCTTTCACAACACGATACTTGATGGTCATCTGGTTTTTCATGATAACCTGCTTGAGCTGCGGTACCTT
>CAZVNF010000135.1:0-11049 GCA_964628215.1 uncultured Draconibacterium sp. | reverse complement strand
ATTTCGCTATTTCGCTATTTCGCTATTTAATAAAACATGGAATCCGCTGAGCTTTTTAAAAAGGTTCGTAAAATAGAGATCAAAACCAGGGGTTTGAGCAATCATATCTTTTCTGGCCAGTATCACTCTGTTTTTAAAGGGAGAGGAATGGCGTTTTCTGAAGTGCGTGAATATCAACCGGGTGATGATATCCGGAATATTGACTGGAACGTGACCGCACGGTTCAATCATCCCTATGTTAAAATGTTTGACGAGGAGCGTGAACTTACGGTAATGCTCCTGATTGATGTGAGCGCTTCCAACCAGTATGGTACAAGGAAAGCTTTTAAACAGGAGGTGATTACAGAAATTGCCGCAGTGCTTGCCTTCAGTGCCATTCAGAATAACGACAAGGTTGGTGTGATCTTTTTCAGCAAAACGATCGAGAAATTCATCCCTCCCAAAAAAGGCACATCCCACATTTTAAGGATCATTCGTGAATTGATTGAATTCAAGCCTCAGCAACAGGAAACAAACCTGACAGAACCCCTGCGCTACCTTACAAACGCCATAAAAAAGAGGTGCACCGCATTTCTGCTTAGTGATTTCATGAACAGGGGCTTTGAAGATGCCATAAAAATTGCGAATAAGAAGCACGATCTTATTGCCGTGAGGGTGTATGACGAGCGTGAAACATCCTTGCCTGATGTCGGGCTGATCCGTGCCCGGGATGCCGAGACAAACAAGCAGATATGGATCGATTCATCCGACCGGAAGGTGCGCCGGCAGTATGACAACTGGTACAAAGCCCATATCGACTACATCAACGATACCTTTTTACGCAGCGGGGTTGATGTGGCAAAGATTACTACCGATCAGGATTATATAAAGCCATTGTTGGGATTGTTCAGAAAAAGAGGTGCAAGAAGATAATTATTACAGAATGAAATTATTTATTACCAGTTTAATATTCGGTGTGCTTGGCCTGTTCTCAACAGGTTATGGCCAGGATGTGGTTGTGTCTGCAAAGCTTGATACGAACGCCATGCTCATTGGCGACCATGTTGGTTTGACACTGAAATACACCGGTCCCGCAAATTCACAGGTTCTGTGGCCTTTTTTACCTGATACCATTTTAGGATCGATCACCGTCATTGGCAGAGGAAAGATTGACACTTTGCTTACTGCAGATAAAAAAGGGGTTACCTACTCACAGGAGTTGAATGTTACCTGTTACGATTCAGGATTTTATACAGTCCCTTCGATTCCTTTCCGGTACAGAATGTTGCCCGACACGTCAAGCCGGATAGCGCAAACTACCATGATGCTGCTGGCAGTTCATACGGTGAAGGTTGACACTACCCAGGCAATCAAGCCGATTATCGGCCCACTGAAGGTTCCGATCACATTCCGGGAAATGTTGCCCTGGATCCTCGCCGCACTGGCAGTGCTGCTTCTCATTGCCGGGCTCATATGGTATTTGAACAAACGACGTAAAAAGCAGCCCGTATTTGTCCTCAAACCCAAAGTGGTGCTTTCGCCAAAGGAGGCCGCCCTCCGGGAAATTGAAAAACTAAGAATGAAAAAACTCTGGCAGGCCGGACGGGTAAAGGAGTATCATTCGGAACTCACTGAAATTCTCAGGAAGTATATTGAAGGTCGTTTCCAGGTTCCGGCGCTGGAGCAGACCAGTTCGGAAATTTCAGAAAGTCTGTCAAATCAGGCCGGATGTCCGAAACAGGCCCTGGACAGGCTGAGCCATCTGCTGGTTCTGGCCGACATGGTTAAATTTGCCAAGGTGCAGCCATTGCCTGCAGAAAATGAAAAAAGCCTCTCTGAGGGAATTGAATTCGTTCATGAAACAACACCTGTTTAAACATGCTTAAACCGATCACCTTCGGCAATCCCGGCTTCCTCTTTCTGCTTCTGGTTATCCCGTTGCTGGTGGTCTGGTATTTTTACCGCAGAAAGCGTCATACGGCAGATTTGCAGGTTAGTTCAACCGAGGGGTTTGCCCAGGTTGGACGCAATTTTAAGTTTTACACATATCACGCACTGTATGTGTTGCGTTTGCTGGCAATCGGTCTGCTCATCATTGCACTGGCCCGTCCGCAGACAAGCCTCAGCAGGCAGGATATCAGCGTAGAAGGCATCGACCTGGTTGTGGCCCTGGATGTGAGCGGATCAATGCTTGCCATGGACTTTAAACCAGACCGCCTGGAAGCGGCAAAAGACCTGGCTATTGAATTTATCGACGGGCGGCCGAATGACCGGATCGGGCTGGTTATTTTCAGCGGGGAAACCTTCACGCAATGTCCGCTTACCACGGATCATGCAGTATTGAAAAACCTGTTCAGGGATATTCACAGCGGCATGATTGAAGACGGTACAGCGCTTGGAGACGGACTGGCAACCGCAGTAAACCGCCTGCGCGGAAGTAAAGCAGTGAGTAAGGTTATCATTTTGCTGACTGACGGGGTAAATAATATGGGATCTCTCGACCCAAGGTCGGCTGCTGAAATTGCCAAGCTTTATGGAATACGGATATACACTATCGGGATCGGGACCATGGGCCAGGCACCGTATCCGGTGCAAACTCCCTTTGGCATGCAAACACAAATGATGGAAGTTAAAATTGATGAACCTCTTTTAATGGAAATTGCCAAGGGAACCGACGGAAAATACTTCAGGGCCACGAATAATGCAAAACTTCGTGCCATATACCAGGAGATCGATAAAATGGAGAAATCGAAAATTGATGTCACCGAATTCCGGAAAAAGAAAGAAGAATTTCTTCCCCTGGTGTTGCTGGCTTTCATTATTATCGGGTTTGAAATGCTTTTGCGGTATCTCTATCTGAAAAACATTCCATAAAAAAGGTAAAAGGTAAAAAGTAAGCAATTGCTAAACAACTTAACACTTAACACTTAAAACTAGAATCTTGTTCCGCTTCGCCCACATATATTATTTTTATCTGCTTGCATTAATTCCGGTTCTCGCAGGGTTGCTGGTTTTGTTTTTATTGTGGAAACGACGGACCCTGGCTAAGTATGGCGACTGGCAGGTGATCAGGCAACTGATGCCGGATTATTCCATGGGTAAATCCATCGTTAAATTCGTGCTGCTTGTCCTGGCGCTGGCCAGCCTGATCGTGGCCCTGGCCGACCCTCAAACCGGATCAAAACTGGAAAAAGTCAAGCGAAAAGGCATTGACCTGATGATATGCCTGGATGTTTCCAATTCCATGATGGCCCAGGATATCAAACCCAACAGGCTGGAAAGGGCAAAACAGTCCATTGTAAGGCTCATCGATAACCTGGAAGGCGACCGGATCGGCATCATTGTTTTTGCAGGGAAAGCCTATACCCAACTGCCCATTACCACGGATTATGCGGCTGCAAAAATGTTTACAGCCTCAATCAATACCAGCATTGTCTCCACACAGGGCACCGCCATTGCTGAGGCACTGGAGGTTGCCGCCAACGGGTTCGGAGAGTCAAAACACAATAAAGCCATTGTCGTTATCACCGACGGGGAGGACCATGAAGGAAATGTTCTGGAGCAGGCTGAGGCAGCTGTTCAGAAGAACATTACAATATACACCATTGGAATGGGGTTGGTTGAAGGAGCCCCGATTCCTGTGTACAACGGGGATATCCAAACGAGCGAGTACCGGAAAGACCGGGACGGTGAGACGGTTCTCAGCAAACTGGACGAAACACTATTGCAGCGTATCGCCAGTGTGGGTAAAGGCATGTATGTGCGCGCAACTACTTCCGAAACAGGGTTGACCAAGATTTTTGATGATATCAGTAAAATAGAGAAATCCGAAATCGAAGAAAAACAGTTCAGCGACTATGAAGACCGTTTTCAGTACTTTGTTGCCCTTGCATTGTTTTTAATAATACTGGACCTGTTTGTTTTTGAACGCAGAACAAAATGGATGAAGCGATTTAAACCATTTGACTTTGAATCGAAATGAGATACATACTTGTTTTAATACTAATATTTTTCACCTGTTTCAACTCTTTCTCTCAGAAAGAGAATTCCTTATTGCGGCAGGGAAACCGTAAATTTGAGAAAGGTGAATACAAGGAAGCTGAAAAGGATTACCGCAAGGCACTCGAGATGAACAAGGAGTCGGTTAAAGGGCAGTATAACCTTGGCACGGCGGTTTATAAGAACAACAACTTCGAGGAAGCCACAAAGATTTATAATAACTTAGCCGACAAGAATAAGGACAAGGAGGTGCAGTCCAAAGTTTTTCATAACCTTGGAAATTCATACCTGCAATCAAAAGAGTATGAGAAAAGCATTCTGGCTTACAAAAATGCCCTGATGAACAATCCTAAAAATGTGGACACCAAGTACAATCTTGAATATGCCAAGATGATGCTGAAAAAGCAACAGCAGCAACAGCAGCAGAACAAGGATGATAAAGACAAGAAGGACGATAAAAAGGATCAGCAGGATAAAAAGGAACAGAACCAGGATCAGAATCAAAAGAATGATCAGCAAAAACAACCCCAGGATCAGAAGAAAATCAGCAAGGATGATGCTGAAAGGATGCTGGAAGCGTTAAAGAATGACGAAAAGAAGACCATGCAAAAAGTTAAAAAACAAAAAGCAAAGGTCCAGGTAATTGGAATTGAAAAGGATTGGTAAAGATTTGAGCGATATGTTAAAAAGATTCATTTTCTCTTTCATATTATTGTTGTTTTCGGCCACAGCTATTTATGCCCAGGATGTCAGGCTTACCGGCCAGGCTAAACAGGTGGTTGCCGTAGGAGAAACATTTACGATTGTTTATACACTGAATGCCCAGGGAAGTGGTTTCCGGGGCCCGAATATCCAGGGTATCGATGTGCTGAGCGGTCCAAACACGAGTACCAGTTCAAGTATCAGGTCAGTGAATGGCAGTACCACCATGTCGATCACCTATACATTTACTTACCTGCTGCAGGCCAACCGGGAAGGCTCGTTTGATGTCCCTGCCGCTTCCGTCAGCGTTAACGGAAAACAGATCACTTCGAATACACTCTCCATCAAGGTTGTTAAAAGTGCAAGCGGGTCGGGGGCGCAATACCAGGGATCGGGGAATCAGAACCGGGGAGGCTCAGCATCCGGTGGGGCCGCCGGTAATGCCAACGATGTGTATGTTAAAGCATTTGCCTCCAATTCAAGTCCCCTCCAGGGTGAAGGTATTGTGGTTACCTATAAGATATTTACCAAGGTGCCTATTGCCCAGATAAACATCAGTAAATTATCCTCTTTCTCGGGTTTCTGGTCGCAGAACCTGATGAAGGAAAACGACAAATTGCAGCAAACCACTCAGGTCATTGACGGAGAGCAATACATCGTAGCTGATATCCGGAAAATTGCCCTCTTCCCGTTGAAAAGCGGCCGGCTTGTTATCGATCCGCTTGAACTGGCCTGCGTTGCACAGGTGAGACGACAAACCAAAACAAAAACCGGAGATCCGTTTTTTGATGATTTTTTTAATGATTCTTTTTTCAATTCCGGCGTTGCCAATGTGGAAAAGAACCTGAAGTCGAACCCGATTGCCATTACTGTACGACCGCTCCCTGAGGAGGGGAAACCGGCAGATTTCAGCGGCGCTGTCGGCAGTTTTACATTTCATTCCGAGGTTGATAAAACCCGGTTGAAAACCAATGAGGCCGTTACCCTGAAGTGTACGGTAAGCGGGAAAGGGAATATTCAGCTTATCGACAAGATGAATGTCACATTTCCTCCCGATTTTGAGAACTATGATCCGAAAATTACCAGCGATATTCAAACAACCGCTGCAGGAATTTCAGGGAACCAGGTGTTTGAGTATCTCCTGATACCGAGAAAACCCGGTAAATTCACCATTAAACCCATCACTTTCAGCTATTTTGATCTGGACAAAAAGCGGTATGTGTCGCTTTCAAGTCCGGAGTTCACACTCGATGTGGCAAAAGGCACCGGTGAGTCGGGGGGCTCTGTTATGAGTTATTCCGGGGCAAACAAGGAGGAGATAAAATATATTGGCAGTGATATCCGGCATATCAAAGACGCTAATTTCAGCCTGACAAAGGCAGGGGCTCATTTTTTTGCATCGGCAGGTTTCTGGGCTCTTTTGCTTGGTCCGTTGTTTCTTTTTACAGTGTTTCTCGTGTTATGGCGCAAACTGGCAGCCCGGCGCAGTGATACGGTTCTTATGAAAAACCTGAAAGCAACGAAAATTGCCAGGAAACGGCTAAGGAAAGCTGAAGAATTTCAGAAAGCCGGGCACCAGGACAATTTTTATATTGCAATTTCCCAGTCTCTCTGGGGGTATCTGAGTGATAAGTTCGGAATCCCTATGTCCGGGCTCAGTATAGATTCGGTGCATGAAGCGCTGGTAGATAAAAGCGTGGGTGAAGCGATGATTTCGCAGTTTATTGAAACGTTGAATAATACCGAATTTGCCCGCTTTGCTCCCGGCGAGAAAAATGTCAACATGGAGAGAATTTATAATGAAGCACTTGAAATAATTACAAAAATGGAGCGGGAGTTGAGATGAAAAATATGAAATCACACGCCATCGTCATTTTGTTCCTTATTACCGCCTTCTCAGCTTTTGCCTCTGTTGAACAGGTCAACATATCCGGGGCAAACAAGGCTTATTCGGCAGGCTCCTTTAGCGCAGCTGCCGATCTGTACCTGAAAGTTGCGGATGCAGGTTATGCTTCACCGGAGTTGTACTACAACCTCGGCAATTCATATTTCAAAATGAACGAATATGCCAGGGCCATACTCTGGTATGAGCGTGCAGTCCGGCTTGATCCGGGCAACGAGGATATTTCCTTCAACCTCAATGTGGCAAATACAAAAATATCTGATAAAATTGAGCCCCTGCCACAATTGTTTTATAAAAGGTGGTTCAATGGGCTCATACAGCTTTTTTCTTTTGATACCTGGGCGCTGTTGTGTGTATTCCTGTTTATCACCTCATTGTTAGGGTTCGTCCTGTACCTTGCATCAAGGGTGCTGATTATCCGGAAAATTGGCTTTTGGGCAGGGACAGGGTTTTTAGTCCTGTCGGTTTTCACCCTGGTATTTGCATGGAACGGCTATGGCATGGCCAAATCTGCCAGTGAAGCAATCATTTTCGCCCCGACCATAACAGTTAAAAGTTCACCTGATGAAAAAAGTACGGATCTGTTTGTGGTTCATGAAGGCACAAAGGTGACCCTGCTTGATAATATCAGTGAATGGTACGAAATCCGTATCGCCAATGGCAGTGTAGGCTGGCTCCCTAAAAGTTCGCTGGAAAAGATATAGTCCCATCTGTTTTACCGGTTAAAATTCCCCTTTTACAGAAGAAAATATTCTGTAAGTAAAATTATTTTGCAGTATACTTAAATTGCTTTATATTTGTTCGATTAAAAGCAACATGGTTTCACTGTCTTCTTTTCATTGATAATCCCGGGTTTAGAAAATATTAGTTCCTGAAATATACAAGTCAAATTAAAAAGAGTGATATGAAAAACAGATTTTTACTCCTTAGCCTGATTACAGCATTCTTAGGCCTTTCCTTCCTTTTCTCTTCTGTGTTGACGGTGGCTGGCCAGCCTGAAAATCCGGAACTTCGGAAATCAGGCGGGTCCTGGTGGGAAACTGTCCGTGCCAATCAGCATACCGGTCAGGTCAATCCACAGGATGTGATGAATGCCCGTATGCAGGTTGAAGCGCTTAGGGTTAAATCTTCGTCAGGGGGCCTTGGTCTTAACTGGGTGAATGCCGGACCGGATAATTATCCAGGCATGGCCTGGAGTGCAATTTTTGACAACACCGATCCTACAGGACAGACCCTCATTTCAGGTGCAGCCAATGGAGGAGTGTGGAAATCTATCAATCTTGGCCTTTCCTGGAGCATGATGCCCGTGGAATTTAATCTGGTTCCAAACGTTTCGGCGCTCGTGCAAACTGCCAACGGAACAATTTACGCAGCAACGGGTGTTTCTACCTGCAAAACGGTTCGGTTCAATGAAGGAAGCGGAATCTTCCGCTCGGTGAACGGTGAGGATTTCAAAATAATTTCCAGCACTCAAAAACCTGATTTTAAAGGAGTAACCAAATTGGCTGTCGATCCGGTCTCGGGAAGATTGTATGCAGCTACTTTTGGAGGTTTATATTACAGCGATAACGGAGATGAATGGAGCATGGCTAAATCGGGTTATGCCATGGATGTATGTGTAGGCCCCGATGGCACTGTAATTGCCTCTGTTGGCGATTCAGCATATCTTGCAGTTTCAGGAAACCTTGGCTCATGGGTCACACTCACCACAGGCAAGGAGACGACACTCCCCAGCAGCGGAATTGGCTGGATGGTTTTTGCCATTGCCCCTTCAGATGCCAACGTCATGTATGCCAGTTTAGCCGCTGCCGACGGAAAGTTACTTGGCGTTTACAATTCTACGGATAAAGGAACAACATGGAGTGTGGTATTTCCAAGTAATTCTTCATTTTCTCCATTTGGCAACAGTTACGGTTGTTATTCCAATACGCTTGCAGTTTCCCCGACCGATCCAAACCAGGTTTTTCTCGGAGGAACAAATATGTGGTTTGGTCAGCGGGGATCCTCACCCGGTTATTTTAACTGGGAAAAGGTAAGCTTTGGGGATTATGGCAGCCTGAGCCCCTATTTTGTGCCATTATACCACCATTGTTATGCATTTCGCCCGAACAACGCCAGCCAGTTTCTGATCGCAACGGATGGCGGAATATCCATCGCTACCATCGGGGCAAACGGAATTACCTTCCAAACCAGCAATAAACAGATGATAACCAGTCAGTTCAGAACACTTGCTTATTCATCTCAAAAGAGTTTCGTCATGGGCGGCGGCGACCGCATAGGAACCCAGGTATTGGGCTTCTTCAGCCCCTTGCAGGTGAGTTTTATAAGCAATGGCTACCAGGCATGGCAGCAGGATGCCAGCGCACTCAACGCAAACTACCAGCCGCAGCCATCCAATTATGGAGGAAACGGAGGAACCTGTGAATGGTCAAATATTGATTCAAGGGTTGCCGTGTATAACAAGGTTGGATCATCTAAAATCCGCCGTCAGGATTTTACCGATATCAATTATTATAATCTGTTTTCCAAAGGAATAGCCATTGATACAAACGCAATGATTCCCATGCGTCTCTGGGAAACTTTCAACCAGGGCCAGGTATTCGGCATAACCCGCGACAGTTCCAAGTTTTTTGCTGATCAGAAGGCAGTGCCGGCTGATACCACAATCATGATCAGAAGCAATTCAAACAGTGTTATGTTCCCCTATTTTACCACGGCACCCATACCCAAAGGCGACAGCATTATCGTACCGGATCCTCTGGCCAGTCGTTTTTTCATCTATGGTGACTCGTTGATCACCAATGTTCACCACTATGGAATTTACATGACCAAGGATTTCATCAGAACGAACAGAACACCAGAGTATTACCTTATTTACAGAAATTTAACAAATACAGATCCTGTGACTGCCCTGGCTGTCTCAGCCGATTTGAATACTGTTTGGGCAGGAACCGCAAAAGGCCGCCTGATCCGTATTTCAGGCCTTATTAATGCCTGGGATTCTGCAACTGCCAATATTCTGAGTTCACAAACGGTTCTCGTAAATTCCGTGTTTACCAACACACCTTTTACAGGCCGTGCGGTAACATCAATATCCATCAATCCTAATAATTCAGGTCTGGTTCTGGTTACATTGGGTAATTATGGCAACAATGAGTATGTTTACTATACCCAGGGCGGCAATGACGCAGAACCTGTTTTTTCATCCATCCAGGGAAACCTCCCGAAAACCCCTGTGTACAGTGGGTTGCTGGAAATGACGAGCAATAACAATGCAATTATAGGCACCGATCTGGGAGTGTTCTCAACTACTACGCTGAATGCAGGCCCCCCCCAATGGGTACCTGACATGCAGAATATCGGCAATGTTCCCGCTATGGCAATACGCCAGCAGGTTATGCGCGATTATCATATTGCCAATTATGGTGTAATTTACCTGGCTACCTATGGGCGCGGGTTGTGGATGGAATCAACCTACCAGGTTGTAGGAGTTGATCCTGTTAAGGGTGATATCAAGACTGACGGTGGTTTGAAGCTGAATCCAAATCCGGTAAAGGATAACCTGAATATCAGTTATGTAAATGAAAATTCAGGGAACCTGGTTGTTACGGTATATGACATCACCGGCCGGCTTCTGTTAACTTCCTCCATCGGAAATCAACCCAAAGGACTTGTCAGCACCAGTATTGATCTTAGCAGTTTGTCGCACGGAACCTATGTTGTGAAAATAGGAAATGGTGTAGGGAAAATCGTTAAGCTGTAAAAAGGCTTCTTAAATAAGAAAGGCTGCTCTAAACAGGCAGCCTTTTTTTATGCGTTAACTTAAAGTTATATATTAACTCAGGGATTTTTTAAAATCCTGAAGAACCTTGATATCTTCTTTCGTTATATAACCGATTTCAACTGCTTTTTGAATCAGGTGATCATAATCAGTCAGGGTGACAAGTGCACAATCAGCTTCTTTAAAGGCTTTTTCGGCCTTGGAGAGGTTATAGGTGAATATTGCCAGCATTCCTTTGATATTGCAGCCTGCATCGCGTAATGTTTGTACCGCACCTAAACTGGAACCTCCGGTTGAAATAAGATCCTCAACTACTACAATCCGCTGGCCGTCTCTTACCTCTCCTTCAATCTGGTTGGCAAGCCCGTGTTCTTTTTTCCCGGGGCGTACATACGAAAATGCTAATCCCAGTTCCTGCGCTACCAGTACTCCCTGTGCAATACCCCCTGTGGCGACACCTGAAATGGCTTCGGGTTCGAAATTATTCTCTTCGATGGCCCTCACAAAATTCTGGCGGATGAAAGTCCTGATTTCAGGGTAGGACAGTGTGATACGGTTGTCACAGTAAATAGGCGATTTGATTCCGGATGCCCATGTGAACAGCTCTTTCGTACTGAGTTTGACTGCTTTAATTTTCAGCAGGAGTTCAGCTGTTTTTAATGCAATGTCTTTGTTATAGATCATA
>CAZVNF010000134.1:0-11060 GCA_964628215.1 uncultured Draconibacterium sp. | reverse complement strand
TGAATGCGCTGGTTGTTTCCCTGAAATTCAACCCGGGCCATTTTTCCCACCTGACAGCGAATTATAAGTTGTTTCAGGATGCAGGTCTTACCCCGTATCTTTACCTGCACCCTGATTTTCGTATGCTGGACGATAGTCGTGCATTCGCCACAGTGACTTCGGTCAAAGAAATAAAGAAACTCTCTTCTGTTGATGTGGCCGTATTCTGGTTTCCAAGTATCCGCAACATCTTCGAAATAATCAGGCTCAGGCTGTTTTATAAGTCATTCATCATCTATATCTATCACGAACCCTTTGATTCATTCAGAAGCTATTACCGCTCGGGATTCACCATTAAAAAAATAGCTAAAATCTGCCTGATCAACCTGGTCAATATCCCGGTGATCCTGATGTCGCACAGGATTGTTTTACCTTCGGCCAAATCATTGCTGCACTATCGTGCTAAATACACCTTATTGAATAGTAACTTCTCCAACGTTCCATTGCTGTTTGATGATGAGGCAAATTCTGACATGGTAAAAGAGGAGAAAAACTACATTTCCTATATCGGAAACATTGCAGCCGATCACGCATTCGACCGGTTTGTCAGATTTGCTGATTTTGCCATTACAGGTAATTTATTTCCGGAAATGAAGTTTGCGATTGCCTCCCGCATTGAAATCCCCCCGAAAGAAAGAGCAATCCTTGAACCACATATCACTTCCGGAAAGGTACTTGTGTGTACGGGACATCCAATGACGAATGACGAGATTAACGGGTATTACAGGAGAAGCCTGATCGTTTGGAATGCCTATAACCGTTCCATGCAAAGCGGAGTTTTACCCAAGGCCTTTATGTTCGGAGCCCCGGTGATTACTTTGGCTGCGAATTCCAACGAGTTTTTCGATAATCATGTAACCGGAGTCGCCATCAATGACAATCATGACCTTGAAGAAATTGCCCGGGCAGTGCGTGAAATAATGAACCACAGGAATGCGTTTATTACAAACTCCAGAAAGAAGTTCCTCGAGACCTATTTCTACAAGAAAAAAACTGATGATTTCATGAACTTGATACCACCCTTGAAACCCGGATCAGCCAGGCAATGATAAAACCAGTCACGGTTAATTTAGAAATCCCGTCGCATTACCAGGAACCTGACAACAGGCTTTACCGGTTTAAGCGTAAGTTGACTTTCAGGAAAATCATACAGGAGATCAGGAAGTCAGTAAAAAGCGGAAATCCATTTTCTCTTTTGGAAATCGGGTGCGGAGCCGGATATTTTATCTCATTTCTCGAAGAGGCCTTTCCCGGGGCCTCCCTTACCGGGATCGAATATGATCCGAGGTTGATTCCAGGGATCAGGGCAAAGGTAAAGGCTGCCACTATCATCAATGGAAATGCCGAAGAATTTGAACTCGGCGATGCATTATTTGATGTAATTGTCTCCCTGCAGGTAATTGAACATCTGCACCAGCCCGAATCGATGTTGCAGCGGGTAAACAAACATCTGAAGCCTGACGGCGTTTTTATCCTTACCACCCCCAACCTTACCGGTATGGGGGCAAAGGTGATGAAAGATAAGTGGCATGGCTTCCGTGACGACCATGTTTCACTTCATGGTTTTAATGATTGGATACACATACTTGAAAGCAATGGATTTCAACCGGTTTATTGCGGATCGACCTTTTTTTCAGGAATTCCACTGATGAATAAACTTCCCCTCGGACTTTTCAACTGGATGCTGCTTTTCCTTTTTGGTACTCTTAAATGGCAGCATGGCGAATCATTCCTGGGTGTTTTTAAGAAGCAACCAGCCATGCATAAACAAGTATCCCCGTAATGAGTCATAATCCGGTTGATATATCTCAGAATAAACAATGGTGGCTGGTTTCAGAGTACTACCAGCCCTGTGAAAATGCAACCGGTCAAATCATGACGGCCATTGCGGTACACCTGTCAAAAGCTAACCGGGTGAATGTTTTAACCACTACTCAGGCGGAAAATACAACCGAACCTGAAGAGGCTAATCTGAAAGTATTCAGGATCAGGGACAGCAAACTGGATAAAAACAGTCTTTTTCAGCGTTTGTTGCGAATTGTCCTGCTGAGTTTACGGCTGTTTTTTGCAATTCTGCGCCATGTAAAGAGGGGAGATACGCTGATCAGTGTTACCAATCCAACGGTACTCACCTTTCTTTTGCGATTTGGTAAAATGATCAGGGGGTTTAAGGTGGTGCTCATCGTTCACGACGTGTTCCCCGAAAACCTGGTCGCAACCGGCATAATTAAAAAGTCAAATCTGTTTTATCCACTGGTTCGCTGGGGGTTTAACAATGCCCTGAACCGTTTTGATGCAGTTCTGGTCATAGGGCGTGACATGGAACAGCTGATGAAACAAAAGATCAGTGACCACAGGAAAATTCACTATTTGCCAAATTTCGCCGAAACCGGAAAAATAATCCCCCTGGACAAAAACATGAATCCCATCGTCAGGGAATATGAACTTAATAACAAACTGGTTATCTTTTTTGCCGGGAATATTGGCAGGGCGCAACATATCGACTTCATCTGCATGCTTATTCTGCGAATGAAAAAATGGGAGGATATCCATTTTTTACTCATGGGCGACGGAGCCATGAAAACAATGCTGAAAGCATTTATTCAGGACCATGGCCTCTCAAATACTACCTTGCTTCCTGCAATGAGCAGAAGCATGGAGAATACTTTTCTGAATGCCGGAGATATCGGGCTCGTTTCGCTTAAGCCTGGTTTAAAAGGGATGGGAGTCCCCAGTAAAACATATTCATACATGGCATCAGCCAGGCCTGTTCTCGCAATGGTCGAACCCGGATCAGAAATCGACCTTATGGTAAGGGAACACGATATGGGTTGGTGTTTGAATCCTCTGGATATCGACCAGTGTGTTGACACCATCCTCGCATTAAAGGATAATCCTGCTGATATCAAAGCCAAAGGTGAGGCTGCCAGACGTGTGTGTGAAAAGTACTATACCCCTGAAATATATACTTCAAAACTTATCGGAATAATAAATTCAATATAAGTGACAAACCCTGTGAAAATATGTGTCATCGGAGGCTCAGGATTTCTGGGAACACGATTGGTGAACCTTCTGGATGGCCAGGGGGTTGAATTACAGAATATTGATAAAAATCAAAGTTCGCAATTCCCTTCCATCACTGAAATTCAGGATATCAGGGATCCTGAAGGGCTTAAGAAGTTGATGCGTCCGGCAGATTGTGTCATTCACCTGGCGGCGGAGCATAAAGATGATGTATCGCCAAGCACTTTGTATTATGATGTTAACGTTCAGGGAACCCGGAATATCCTGGATGCCATGGATCATGCTGGCATTAAAAGAATCATATTTACCAGTACGGTGGCCATTTATGGCTTGAATAAGGAGAACCCGGATGAAAACTCCCCGCCCGACCCGTTCAACCATTACGGGAAAAGCAAATGGCAGGCTGAAGAATTAATCAGGGAGTGGCAAGATAAAGGTGAGGGTCGTAGTGCTGTCATACTCAGGCCATCAGTTATTTTCGGAGAGGACAACCGGGGCAATGTGTATACGTTGCTTCGTCAGATCACTTCCGGTCACTTTTTGATGATTGGCGGTGGCAAGAATGAAAAGTCTATGGCGTATGTTGGCAATGTGGCTGCATTTATCTTTTTTATTATGAGTGGAAATCCATCAGGCCTCATGGTGTATAACTACACCGATTTGCCCAATCTCACAACGAATGAGATCATCCGCATTGCCAGGGATGAGTTGAATATTCAAATTCCTCCGGTCAGAATTCCTTTCTTACCCGGACTTGCAGCAGGGTATCTTTTCGACTTCGCCGCACTGGTTCTTGGAAGAAAATTCAATATCAGTTCGGTAAGGATCAGGAAGTTTTGTGCCTCAACCCGCTTCAACGCCGGCAAGGCACACGGAACCGGGTTCATAGTTCCCTATACTTTGAAAAAGGCCTTGCAGCAAACAATTCTATTTGAGTTCGCTCCCGTAGATTCGGGGAGTAATTAATCATCCGTTGATTTTCAGATCCGACTACATGAATCACCTTAAAGATATATTAATCAGTAGCTTGTCACGATTAAAGGGGATTATCCTGTTTCTGGTAATTTCCACGATCGTCATTGGCGGATGGAAACTGGTACACCTTGATGATTACCTGGTTGTATGGATAGCCGGTTTTTTTAACCAGTTGATTTTTGTTGAGATTCACCTTGCACAATTTTTCATCAGGGAGGTGATGGGTTTCCAGTCAAACCTTACAGGCGATGTGATTACCATGCCGAATACCTCGGCCTTGCTGATGAATCCCGGTTGTACAGGGTTTAAACAGGTCATCCAGCTCTGTATAATCATGCTCATTTATCCGGGACCGATCCGTAAAAAAGTCTGGTACATTCCGATTGCATCATTCGTTTTGTTTCTGTCAAGTATTTTACACTTTGTTATGCTTGCAGTGCTTTTAGATAAATTTCCACTTCAGTTTGCGTTTTTTCATGACCACCTTTCCCGGTGGATTTATTTTACCATCTTTTTCCTGGCGTGGCTCGTGTGGGAGGACTATCTCAGGAGCCCTAAAATCAAGAAAATTTAGTTTTCACAAATACACGGCAAATGATCTACTATTTTACTGAATATACCCGATTGATCCTTTGTTTCGGTCTCTCACTGTTCATAACGTTTATTCTTCTTCCTTCAATAGTTGATATTTCCAGAGCCAGGTCACTGGTGGCGGTTCCCAATGACCGCACCTCACACAAAAATGAAGTTCCTGTATTAGGAGGTCTCGGGGTCTTCATAGGCTTCATTATTTCATGCCTGATATTTTTAAGTTTCAGCTCCTTTCCCAGGTTTCAGTACCTTTTTTGCGGATTGATCATTATCTTTTTTGTTGGTTTTAAGGATGATGTTGTGGGGATTTCACCCATGAAGAAGTTTTTTGGCCAGGTGGTGGCAGCCCTGATCATTATTGAATTTGGCCAGATAAGGATAACCGATCTCCATGGTTTCCTGGGTGTTCATCAGATCAGTTATACTGTCAGTTTGTTCCTGACCCTGGTTACGATGGTGGGTGTGACGAACTGTTTTAATCTGATGGATGGCATCGATGGTCTTTCAGCGAGTCTTGGAATTCTTAGCGCTGCCGCTTTCGGCTGGTGGTTTTTCAGGTTCGGGCAGTACGACTGGTCTGTCTTGTCTGCAGGTTTGATCGGAGCCCTGATTGCTTTTTTCTATTTTAATGTGTTCGGCAAACGGTATAAGATTTTTATGGGAGATACCGGATCGTTGCTGCTGGGATATCTCATGTCTGTAATGGCCATTGAGTTCAACGAGTTTAATATCAACTTTTCCGGCTCTTTTGCAATTCCTTCCACCCCTGCAATCGCGGTTGGCATACTCATCATCCCGGTTTTTGACACACTCAGGGTTTCAGCTACCAGGATGCTTAAAGGGGGATCGCCGCTACTTCCTGATAAAACCCACATTCACCATTACCTTTTATGCCTGGGATTCTCACATTTATCGGCAACGGTGATCCTTTTTATTACTGGAGCAATGTTTGTAGCACTCAGTTTTATGTTAATGAAACTGAATTCTGCGATACTTTTACTGATTTTGCTGAGTCTTGCAGCCATCCTGAGTTATATCACCATCTTCCTGGCGAATAAAAAAATCAGAACCCAAGGTTGATACCCGTAAAAATGGTGTTGGTCGAACCATTCATAACCTCTGGCTGGTAGCCGGGTTCACCTTCACGGTTTGAGTTGAGATACCGTATAAAGAAATAGCCGTTACTCACAAATTCATACCTGGCAGACAGCTCGAAAGAGTGGTTCTGCCAGGTTTTGTTTTTCAGGAATGGCACCTGGTCCACAGCATAACCGCCATCAATCCGGTAGGGTACATTGTCGCCATGCTCTGCAATGGTATAGGAGGTATTGATCAGCACCCCCCTCAGAGGATGAAATGAAACCGCAAAATACAACTCCTGTGAATTTTCACGGAGGTAATGTCCCAGGGTGTAATCATTGGAGGCAAAGGTTGTTGATGGTATATAGTGATCATAGGTCATAGGCTGGGTTCGGGTATATTCCGCCGTGAATGCCACGTTCTGAAGCGGAAAATCGATTACCCTGAAGCCGGCTTTAAAACTGGTGAAATTATTTTCATCTTTGTTCATTAACCTGGAGGTTTTCCATTCATCAATGTAAAATGTCAAAAACAGATGTAAATGCTTGATCTGCCTGCTTGAGAAATTAAAAAACAGCTGGGTGTTGGAACCGGAATTGTTGGTGTAGTTGTTTTTTGTTGCATCTGCGGAGTTGAAAAAAAGAAAGGGGATCAGGTAAAGCAGGTTAACATTGATGTCGCTGTATATAATGGAGTTTCCAAATGACAGGTTCAGCCCGCGCCATGGAATAAAGGTAAACATGTTTGCTGCAATGTACTTGTTCCGGTATACCTGGCGGTATATGCTCCCTGAATAATAGGACCGGCTGCTGTCGATGATATTGGAGTTGAGCCACCCATGCATGTAATTGAAATCAAACCATTTAACCGGATTGAGATGAAGCTGGAGGGATGGAAAGGCCGGGGCCCTGCCCGATAAAATATTGGCTCCGTGATAGTTGTCTCCCCAGGCCACCCTGTCGTTGAGGATGCCGAGCGATCCCCATTTCACTGAGGCCACCACACCACCGCGCATCTCGCTGAAATAAACCGACGAGTCATCCGAAAATTTGTAAACGGCACCCGGTTCAAGGGTGAAATAGGCAGGTTTGGCCATGGCGGTGCTTGCATTGTTATCACGGATGTTGGCATAAAATCCAAAGTTTTTTCCGATATATCCAAACATACTTCCTCCCCACCACCGTTGATATTCAGTACCATTCTCATTGGCAAGCCACTGTAAGCCTAAAATCGGGCGGACAGAAAAGGTAAACAGCGAATCTTTGTAGTGAAATCCTGCAGGATTAAGGGCTACAGCCATGTTGGACTGTTTTTTCAGCAGAAAGGAAAGTTTATAGTCGAATTCATCGGAAAACCGTGACACCTCACCCGTTATATTCGAAGGGGGCAGTTCAAGCTGGAAATCCTGCAGATAAAAATGAAGTTCTTTTTGCTGACGTTTATTCAGCCGATGGGTTTTACCGTTGGGATCTGAACTCAATTGCCTGCAGGCGGTACTGGCTTCGTTGAGTTTCCCTGCAATGTAGCTCCTGGAATAGGGTTTCACCAATGAGTTCAGGGTGATTACCTTTAGAGCCGCAAGTTCGTCCAGAAATTCATAAATTCCGGTATTGCTGATATCCTCATACACAACCTGGGAAAAAATTCGCTGGGATAAAAGCAGGAAAGCGAAAATAACAACGATTCTTTTCATCAGATTTGCCAGTTGCATCAAATCGTGTAGAGCCCGACTTTGTATAATTCAATGTTTGAAGGCTTTGAAAACCAGTCTATTGTCTCCTGCAGCCCTTTATCCAGGTCGTAGGAAGGTTTCCAGCCCAGCAGCTCATGTGCTTTGCGGTTTTCTGCCCACAGGCGTTCCACTTCACTTTTTTCAGGCCGGATGCGTTCGTCGGCTCCTTCGATGCGGATCTCCTTCCCCATCAACCGGGCGATTTTCAGAGCCAGGTCCCCTACAGAAATTTCGTAATTGCTCCCCAGGTTGATTACTTCGCCCAACGCACGGTCACTTAATGCAGCAGCAATAAATCCGCTGGCAGTATCTTTCACAAAGTTCAGGTCGCGGGTGGGTGTCAGGGACCCGAGGGTGACTTTCCCGTTTCCATTAACCAGCTGTGTGATAATGGTAGGAATGATTGCCCTGGCAGATTGCCTGGGTCCGTATGTGTTGAACGGACGAACCACAACAACCGGTGTTTGAAATGACCGGTAGAAGGTAAGCGCCAGGAAGTCGGCGGATGCTTTTGTGGCAGCATATGGTGACTGTGGATTGACCGGATGTTCCTCGGTGATCGGAACGAATTGGGCTGTTCCGTAAATCTCTGAGGTAGAGGTGTGAATAATCCGGCTAACCCCAAGCTGACGGGCGGCCTGAAGAATGTTCAGCGTCCCTTTGACATTGGTGTCAACATAGGTGTCGGGTGAATGATAAGAATATGGAATCCCGATCAATGCGGCCAGGTGAAAAACAATATCACAGCCTTTCATGGCCTCTAATACTCCGTTCGGATCCCGGATATCGCCGGTAAATATTTCAATCTGTCTCTTTTTTTCCTCTGGTAAATAATCAATCCAGCCCCACCGGTTAAATGAGTTATAATGGACGAAGACTTTTACATCATATCCTTTTTCAAGTAACTCCTCCGTAAGATGGCTCCCGATAAATCCGGAACCGCCGGTAACCAGAACTTTTTTATTTCCAACTTCCATATAATTGCAATATCTGACAAAAATAGGAATTTCCGGGGGAAGTTATGAAGAGAATCTGGTAACTAGCATTAACTTTACCGAAAAATCTGATAAATGAGTCCTGCTGCAAAAATTATTCTTAAACCTGGGAAAGAGGCTGCTGTCAAACGTTTTCACCCATGGATTTTCTCTGGTGCCATTGAGAAAATGGAAGGAGCGCCCCGTGAAGGTGATGTGATCGAAGTTGTGAGTATCCGCAGGGAGTTTCTGGCCCTGGGCCACTATCTGCCAGGGTCCATTGCAGTGAAAATATTTTCATTTGAACCGGCTGAAGTCAATAGCAGATTCTGGAAAGCAAAGATAAAAGCGGCCTGGCAGCTTCGTGAACGGCTGGGTCTTATCGGGGGGACAGTGGCAAATGCCTATCGGCTGGTCTTTTCCGAAGGTGACCTGCTGCCCGGACTGATCATTGACTATTACAACGGCGTGGCGGTAATTCAGGTTCATTCGGTTGGGATGCACACCTTGCTGCCTGTCTTTACGGAAGCCTTGCAGGAATTATATGGCGAAAAACTTATCGCTGTGTATGATAAGAGTTCTGAAACGATGGAAAAATCAAAACTCATCACCCGCAATTCCAAGCTCTTTCTGAAAAAGGAAAATTCATCGGGCTCCGAAAGTATTCCCGCCCCGGTCCGCGATTCTGCGGGTCCGGCAACCCGCCTTTCCTCCGACCATTTCCTCTACGGCACCTCATCCCCGGTGGAAATTCTGGAAACCGGGCATCGCTTTACCGTTGATTTTATGCGTGGACAAAAGACCGGTTTTTTCCTCGATCAGCGTGGAAACCGTATGTTCGCCCAGTTTTATGCGAAGGGCAGAACAGTCCTGAATGCTTTTTGCTATTCAGGCGCCTTCTCTGTTTATGCATTGAAAGGGGGTGCAAAAAAGGTTCATTCCATCGACAGTTCACGGCAGGCAATTGAGTGGACGGAACAAAATATCCGGCTGAATGGCTGTGATGAAAAAAAACACCGGTGTGAGGTGGCGGATGTGAAACGATTCCTGGTGGAAACAGAAGAAACCTACGACATGATCATTCTCGACCCTCCTGCCTTTGCAAAAACACATCATGTCACCAACAATGCCCTGCATGCTTATGTCCATATCAATGCAGAAGCCATGAGGCGGTTAAATCCCGGAGGAATTTTGTTTACATTTTCCTGTTCCCAGCCAATTACACGGGAGATGTTCCGGTCGGCAATACAGTCGGCTGCCATTGAAACCGGGCGCCAGGTGCGTATTCTCCATCAACTGGCACAAGGTCCGGACCACCCGGTAAATATCTGCCATCCGGAGGGGGAATATCTTAAAGGATTGATTTTAGCAGTTGAATAACCATGATCAGAAAATTACCCGCACCCTCTGAATATGCGCAGTACTGGTCGCTTGACCCGGATGCGGTATTCCTCAACCATGGCTCCTTTGGCGCATGTCCGCGTTTTGTGCTGGAAAGACAGGCACAATACCGCCGGCAATTCGAAAGCCAGCCTGTGCGCTTTTTAATGAGGGAGATGGAGCCGTTATTTGATAATGCCCGTGCTGCTGTAGCCCGATTTGTGCATGCTGCCCCTGAAGACCTTGTTTTTGTTCAAAATGCTACCTCCGGAGTTAATACGGTTTTCAGGTCGCTGCGGTTTGAACCTGGTGATGAAATTCTGTATACGAACCATATTTATGGCGCTTGCAAAAGGTTGCTTGAGTTTATCAGTAAACACACCGGGGCAGTCCTGGTTGAAGCAGTGTATGATTTTCCTATCGCATCGCCCGAAGTGATCATCGAAGCCATCATCGGCAAAGTAACTTCCCGCACGCGAATCGCCCTGATCGACCATATAACCAGTGCAACCGCACTCATTCACCCGGTGGAGGCCATCGTGTGTGAATTGGAAAAGAGGGGAGTGGATACCATGATCGACGGGGCACATGGATTAGGCAGCGTACCTCTGAACTTAAATCAGCTGGGAGCAGCATATTATACAGCCAATTGTCATAAATGGCTGTGTTCGCCAAAAAGTGCTGCCATACTTCATGTTCGCAGTGACAAGCAAAAGGGCATTGTTCCTGTGGTGGTGAGCCACGCCGGTTTCGATGCCGAACCCTTTGCCGAAAGGTTCTTCTGGCCGGGAACCTATGATCCTACTGCTGCGATATGCGTGGCTGATTCCGTTGAATACATGGAATCTCTTGTTCCGGGAGGATGGCAGGCTATAATGAATCGCAACCACCTGCTTTGCCTTGAATCACGCGACATGATCTGCAATCTCCTTGAAATTGAAAAACCTTGTCCCGATTCAATGATTGCAAGCATGGTCACATTTCCCCTGCCGGTTTCACCGGATACGACTCCTGTGGGATACAAGGGTTTTGAACCACTGCAGGAATTCCTCTTCAATGAATACCAAATCGAAATCCCTGTATGGAATTGGTCATCTCCATCCTCACGACTGATCAGGATTGCCGTTCAACTCTATAATTCCCCGGAGCAATACCGGTATTTTGCGGAAGCGCTGATTGAAGCATTGAAAAAAAACAAGTAACTCGTGTCATTTGCTCAAGTTTCGGGGTTGAATATAAATCAGAGCACAGCCCCGAATGGGGCG
>CAZVNF010000133.1:0-11085 GCA_964628215.1 uncultured Draconibacterium sp. | reverse complement strand
GTCGGGGTAGCAAGATTCGAACTTGCGACCTCCTGCTCCCAAAGCAGTTTTTTCACTATATTTTTACTATTTTCACTTTCCCCGTTATCTATTGTTAAAAATTGCATATCAATATGTTACAATATTTTCTTACCTTGTTTATAGTTTGAATATTATTTGTTTATTAACAGAGTTGTGGTTACATTTGTGGTTACATTTTTTAATGATGTAACCATGAGCAAAGGAAATGTTTTAACCTATTTTACCATACTTGAGAATCGGGCCAAAAAAAATGGTCTGTTTCCGGTATGCCTGGTTGTCTATTTTAATGGGGCAAAAAAACGTTACAGGACAGACGTTGAATTGAGCGAAGATCAATGGAAGAAAATCAAATCGCCTAAACTCAGGGATGATTCTTTGAAAGAAAAACGCTCTGATCTCAATGGCTTCATAAAAAAAGCGCAAACAGCGGGCAAAAAGCTTACTGATTTTACTTTTGAGGCTTTTGAGGAGGAATATTTTAAGAAGAAGCACATTGACACTATAGATATCAGCTTTGAACAGTGTACCCGGGGATTCATGGAAGAAAAAGCCAGCGAATGGAGTATCAAGACAACCCTGATGTACGAAACCATATTGACTTCCGTTGGAAACTTTCATCCCAACCTCAAGATGAAAGGAGTTACAACTGAATTTCTCAGGAAATATGAAAATCATTTAAGTTCAAAATCAAAGGCAATTTCTACCATTGGTATTTATTTACGGCAGATCAGGGCAGTCTGCAATTATGCGATCAAAAAGAAGTACATCTTACTTGACAAATACCCGTTTAAAAACTTCACGGTTCCAGCAGCACAAAAAAACAAGCGTGCGTTAAGCGACAAGGATATTAAAACGTTGATTGAATATAAAACAGATAAGCCGGAAGAGAAAAAGGCCATCGATTTCTGGACGTTCAGTTATCTTGGAAACGGAATGAATTTCAAGGACATTGCGCTGTTACGATATTCCAACTTACAGGGAGACCATATTAAATTTTACAGGAGCAAGACAAAAAAGACCAATAAAGGCGGTCAAAAAGAAATAAATATTTATATGCTGCCCAGGATTCTTGAAATAATCCAGTGTAGGGGTAATGCCTGTGAGACCGGCAAAGAGTTTATTTTCCCTATCCTGAATGAAAGGATGAGTGAACTGGAACGTCACGTTACCATTGCACAATTTATACAGACAACCAATAAATATTTAAAAAGCATTAAAGAAAAATTGGAATGGGATATCCCATTAACTACCTATTCTGCCCGACATTCTTATGCAACCCACCTCATGAGGGCAGATGCTCCCATTGCCTATATCAGCGAAACCATGGGGCACAGCAGTATCCCAACAACCGAAATTTATCTTTCAAGTTTCTCGGATGAATCGGTTAAGAATATTGCAGGATTACTAATGAGCTTTGAAAAAAATGAGGAAACCTGATGGAGGTATCACATTTCCGTGCCTTAATCCTTACCTCCTCGAGCATTACATATTAATTGTCACAAAATCTTCCGCATCCGGCTATTTTTCTGCAGAGATAATCCTAATTCCTGATAGGTGGTAAATTCACGTATCACACCAGTTGGTAAGAATCATGAAAAAACTTTGAACAGTCATGAAAGTCACCGAAGCCTAATGACATCCGAAGATCATCTTTCAAGCTTATCGGATGAATCGGTAAAGGACATTGCAGGATTGTTGCTAATTTTTTGAAAATAATTTGGAAAAACGCTTGCGTTGACCAGTCTTCGCCGGAACAATACAGCCAATCTATCATATTGATAATTAGCAAGATAAACTGTAAATAAAAATTGATAAGGGGTGGTTAAGAGCTCCCACTTTTCCAGATTGCGATTTCCATGATTCTTGCCAACAAAAGGATTGGAAGTAATTTGACGGTTATAGTTTGATGGCCTGCAAGGTTTCATAATGTATATCATCATGCAACCGGATCAAGTACAATCCTGTTGGGAGATCATTGAAAGCCTCTAGTTCCGTGTACTTTGGAGGATTTGTTGCAATGCGGGATAAATGCAACAATTTTCCATTGGCAGAAAATATTTCTAATTCCACAGGAGAATTAATTTCACCTTGGATCTTTAGAACCGGCAAATTTTCAAATGGATTTTGAACGAGACTGAAAACCGGAGCAATCAATGCTTTCGACGAGCCAGATGACAACGAGATCAAACCTGCCCGGGCTGCCATGATATTGGGGATCCCCCAACCTGAAAAGTTATCAGGAGATGCCGAATTTGATGCTGTATTTCGCACGACATTGCGGATATCCTCGGCTGAAACTGCTGGTACCGATTGCCACAGACAAGCCAGAGCGCCGGAAATAACAGGCGTGGCAAAAGAAGTTCCCGTCCCTACTGTGAGAACTCCATTTCCATAAATCATGGCTGTGTTATACCCCTGGGCAAGCACGTCTGGCTTGATCTGTCCATCAGCTGTCGGTCCTTTGCCGGAGAACGCCTGGTAAATTCCTTTCTCATCTACTGCTCCTATAGAAAAAACACTATCCCCATCCGCCGGGGCGCCCATATAATACCAGGGTTTTTCTCCGTCATTGCCTTCAGCGTTGATTACCAGCATTCCGCGACTGGCAGCCCTATCGGATGCAATGGTTATCGGTGTTGTGTTCCCATTTAGATCGGAATAAGTGTGATTATATGCCGGATCGTCAAAGGTTGTATAAACGAGGGAGGAGGAGATGATGTCAGCACCAACACTGTCGGCAAGTTCTGCTCCCGCTGCCCAGTTATACTCTTCCAAGAGACTTTCTCCCCCCCAGGCATCCTCAGTTCTTATCAGCCAATACGTTGCATCAGGTGCTGTTCCAATGATCTGTCCTGGCAAATTTGCCCCCATAATCGACAGTACACTTTCTCCATGTGTATGATTCATAAATACATTACCCCCCGGAGTAGCAAAATCACGGGTTCCGGCGATCAGGTTGTTTTGCCATAGATATGAAAAAGCCACACCCTGATCCACATCCCAGAAACCGGCATCGAGAACCGCAATCATCCTATCCTGCCCAGTGTATCCCATATCATGAAGATTGTGGAGGCCGATCATGGAAACCTGATTCCAGGCTGTTCCATAATCCAGGCTGCCTGTGCTTCTATTGTTGGAAGGGATTGTGGGAGGCCCTGTTGAATAAGGTGGGATTCCTCCGATCTGATTTATAGCCGACCTGTCTTTGCCTGACTGGTGAGGCGCCTTGTTCCCCGGACTAATATGATCAACAAATGGCAGCGTCGCAACTGCATTCAGAATACCGGCATTGGCCGCATAAATCACTACCGCGTTGATCCACTTCAGTGGATATAGGGCAACAGCGCCTGTAGCGACTATTTGGGATATGTAAGATGGAGTAACGGGCAAGTCCTTTTCATCAAATGGAATATTGAACTTATTCCGTCGCTCTATGGCCCTCTGGGACAGGAATTCCTGCGGATTTGAAAGCGTATACGGACTGTTGTTTTTATCCTTGAGGAAAACAACATATTTACTTGCGCCCCAAACATTGATTTCTGCTGCGAGGCATGTGATAATAAAAAATAACATTAACCTTTTCATATGCGATTTTTAAATTTAACAAATGTAAGAATCAGTGATAGCGATTGATCTATGGAATTTCACCAAGTTCGACATCGCTATTGGCAAATTTAAACCAGTCGACGGAAAAAAGCTCCCCCTCCTCTCCCTGAGTCACCAGCCAAAGGGCATGTATACCTGTAATAGTTTTGGTTTTTACGGTTATTTCCTGCCAACCGGAATTGTCTTTAAATGCTTTCATATCGATAGAAGCAATGGACGACAACCATGGTTTGTCGGGGATCAACCTGATTTTCCCGGTCTTGCCATTTGACTTAACCCGGAGGGTCAATTGATTTGCTCCATTCCCGAAATCAATGTATTTATACACTGCACGATCCCTGCTGTAAATCCCGGCAAGTTCCTCTGCATTGTCAGAGAATGAATGTACTCTGAGGTGACCATTTAAAATGCAAGCCCGCTCTGCTTCAATAATCTGAAATGCACTGATTGGCGGACCTGCCCCCTGCGATGTCATTTCCACTTCATTGATACTGCCATCGGAATTAAAAAAAATAGGTTCAACACAGGCCTTTCTCATCATCTTTGAATTGTGGGTAGAACGATGATAAAAAACATACCATTTTTTTTTGAACTCAACAAGTGATCCATGATTATTCCAGTTTCCCGGATCACATCCGTCATTATTGATAATCACACCGCCATATTTAAAAGGGCCCCATGGAGAAGACGATGTGGCATAGGAAATACAAGTGGGCATATCCTTGATACTCAGCCCTGAATAAATAAAGTAATAGATGCCGTTTCGCTTTACCATGTAACCTCCTTCATGAAATCGGTGTTCCTTCTCTGTGACAATCTCGTCGCGGATGGTCGTAGAATCAATCTCCATCATATTTGGTTTAAGCCTGGCTATTTTAGCGCTGAATTGTCCCCAGATATAATACCCCTGCCCGTCATCATCAAGAAAAACACATGGATCAATTTCATTGAACTTTCCTGTTTTCAATATCTTTCCACCTTTGAAAGGTCCTTCAGGCTTTTCAGAAACGGCGATCCCTTCGGTTGCATCCCGGTTTGCAAGGCAGTAAAAGAGATAATATAGTCCATTTTTATACTGAACATCAGGGGCATATAGATAATCATCGCTATATAATACAGCATCCGCTTCCCCCTTGGAAGCAAAAGCATCGGGAAAAAGCGTCCAAGTTTCAAGATCAGGGGTCGACAGCACTTGATACCTGTGAGAACAAAAATAATCGGGGCTTTCATCGCATGAGCCATAAATGTACAGCTTGCCATCCTGCCATACATGTGCAGATGGATCGGCTATATAAATCCCCGGAGGAACAATTGGATTCTGGGACTGGCTTGTTCCAGGCGCAGATAAAAATAACAGCAATAATATTGGAAACACTATTTTTTCTGAATATCCACTTCCCATCTCTCTTTTCCTTTTTTGATTCTTGGTTGGAATATTGGTGTTTTCGGTATAAATTCAATATCAACAGGTTTGATGTCTCCCGTCTTTCCCACATGGATTAACAATGATTGATAGGGTTGAAATTTCAGGGTATAGTGAATCTTTTTACCCCGGTAATTGATCACTATTTTATTGATAAAATTCTGCTCGTTTAATGACTCTCCGTAATCCAGGGGAAAAGTAAGACGCCGTGATTTCGGATTTGCAAAGAAGAGATAAATCCCATCCTTAGTCTCCCTGCACCAGAAATCGGATTCCATGTTACCCATGACAAGTGGTGGAACTTTTTTCACCTCCTGCCAGGTAGTTTTCACATTTGGAAATGTCTTCAGTTTTTTTAATAAAGTTGAATATGCTTCCGGTGACAGGTTCATCCCAGGTTCCTGTGGTGTCTGAATAAGGCAGATTGCCAACCCCCGATTTGCGAGTTCCGTAATGCGTTTGAGCGTTGAAATATCGAGGTATTTAACATCCACATACAAGGTGTTGAACGACAAATCACCGATTTTCAGAAAACCGTCCATGTAAACAGATTTTTGCAGAAATTCGCTGTTGATCCATAAGGGCCGCCAGGGTTTTAATTCTTCCGGTAGATAGGTATAACGCATTTCATATTCACCCCACGACCAGATAAATTGTTTTTCGGCCGGCAGTTCCCCTGCAACCCATGAATCCTCGGTAGGCAGATAGACCGCCACACTGGAAAAGGATTTGCCCTGCTTCATGAACACTGATATTTTCTCCATGTATTTGTTGAACGCCAGAATCTCTTTTGAAAGAGATCCGCTTTGTCCGATATGGACCGAAGCATAAAACTTCACTGTGTCCAGACCAGCAGGATTGTAGGGTTTCCCATGCCAGATAATTTGGTTCACCCCATTGGCAAACAGGGCATCGGCCAGCAGTTTCAGGTCGGCAGTCTGCTCCTGAGAATGGTGGTCCCGTGGCCAGCCGTAAAGGCAGGTAAAGGTCTCTGAGGTAACCACCGGCTTGCCGGACAATCCGGCGGCAGATGCCACGATATTCGCAAACGAGGGTTCATACAGCAATGCTTCACTTTCCGGCACATCCAAAACAGCATAAGCGGAGATAATATCGCAGGGTGCTCCGGAACATTGTGCCCGTGAATAAGCTCCCAACTCATGGCACTTCAGGTTATAGGGTTTGTAAAATTCCTCAATGACAAATTCCGACAACAGTTTCATATAGTCATAACGCACCTGACGGAAGGGTTCGCGGTTAGAATAAAGACTGTCTTTATACCCTGCAATTGAATACCCGTATTTTTGCTCAAATTTGCCGGAAAATGCCGGGGTGGTCAGGTTTTTGGCCTCTACCTCCCATGAGTCGCAGAAAAGACCCGACACAGAACCTTGAAGGGCTGGTTTCAGTGCATTCCCGGTACGTTCAGCATAATTATTAAACGCATTCCGGTTTAGATGGTCAATGACCAAACCTTTTTTTGGATAATCCCACGAAGCCGTGATTTCTTGTCGCCAGGCGGTATCGGTCATGGATCTTGTGGCGTCTTCCCTCGGAACCCGGGTATCCCCGAATGGCCAAAGGGAACCAAAAGTAAAGTCGCAACCTAAACCAAGGCTATCGGCACATTTTTTTGCATATGCCACCATTTCTGTCCATTCAGGGCTGAGCCAGGCCTGCCGGGGCGTATAGTTCAATGTGTCTTTTTTCATGCGGTTGAGTGGATAGACCCAGGCCACTTCAACTCCACCAAAACCATTGTTTTTCAACCAGATCAGATTATCTGCAATGTCATTCTTTTGGATTTCAGAGGCAAACCACCACCAGCGAGTCCAGGGGCGAGCGTCGCAGAACAGCCTGGAAGATTGAACATCCGGGAGGTCGGATTTAATACCTGGTTGGGTAAAACCTATTCCTATAAATCCGGATAGCAGGACACTGAGTATTATTTTCTTTACCATCGGGTTACGGAGTCATTGGTTTTTAGGTTTAAAATTCTTTTCAAACAAGGTTTCCATCTGCTCGAGAGTTTTACCCTTGGTTTCAGGAACCATTTTCCACATAAATAAGGCAGCCAATATCCCCATCAAACCGTAAATCCAATAGGCAAATCCATGGTGGTAAAGATTGTTGAGGTATGAGCTTTTATCCATCATTGGAAATGTCCACGAAACAAGATAGTTGGAAAACCACTGTGCCGCAACAGCAATAGCCATGGCACGTCCACGAATACGGTTGGGAAATATTTCTGATAGCAATACCCACGTTACCGGTCCCCAACTGATGGCAAATGAGGCTACGTAAAAAAGCATGAAAACAAGGGCTGCCAACCCAATTCTTTGAAAATAGAATGTAAATCCAAGTGTAATCATGCTGAATGCCATTCCCAGGGCTCCCGCAATCTGAAGTGGTTTGCGGCCATAGCGATCAACTGTAAAAATAGCAATGACGGTAAATATAAGGTTAATAATTCCGACAATAATGGTCTGGAGTAAGGAGATGTCTTTGCTGGTACCCATGTTCCGGAAAATTTCAGGGGCATAATAAAGTACTACATTGATACCCACAAATTGTTGAAATATTGAAAGCAAAACGCCAACTCCCACAATTAAAAACCCATAAGAGAAAAGCCTGGAATTTCCGCTGTTGGAAATGGTCTCCCTGATTTCTTCAATCATTTGCCGAGCCTGTGCTTTTCCGTTGATTCTTGCAAGAATTTCCAGGGCCGGACCTTCCCGCTTTCTGATCACCAGCCATCGTGGGCTCTCTGGTATAAAAAACAGGAGTACCAGAAAGACTACACCCGGAATGGTTTCAGAAAAGAACATCCATCTCCAGCCAGATTGGTGGAGCCACGCTTCATTACCCATTCTTGCGATAGAATAGTTTACAAAATAGACCACCAGCATCCCGAAGATGATGGCGAACTGGTTCCACGAAACCAAATTGCCCCGTTTTGAAGCTGGTGCGATCTCAGCAATGTACATGGGTGAAAGCATTGAAGCCAGACCTACGCCAACACCGCCGATCACCCTGTAGATGATGAATGGTATCAGGAACCCGGCAACATGCTCACCGGATGATTCGATGAACAACTCCGGGAAAGCAGAACCGATTGCAGATAATATGAGTAGGATGGCAGCACAGATCATACTATTCCTTCTCCCTAACCGTAGCGCCATCCATCCCCCGATGAGTCCTCCGATGATGCAACCGATCAACGCACTGGAAACGATAAAACCCAGGAGCGAGTTGGCCGTTGTCTCGGAAAGATTCCTTGGGTCGATAAAATTAATTTTCAAAGAATTGACCGTTCCTGAGATAACAGCCGTATCATATCCGAAAAGCAGTCCACCAAGGGTGGCTACAAGTGTCAAGTACCAAACATACTTCAAATTCACTTGTGAATTTTCCATCCCGTTCATATATAGCGCGACAGCATTTGTTCCAATAGTTCCTGCCTGCCGCTTCTCATTAGCGGTTCACCTTCCATGAAAGCAATCCTTTTCAAATCCTCCAGAGAAAGTCCTCCATCTTCAAACGCTTTCCCATTTCCCTGATCAAAAGAGGCGTATCGCTGTTTCCGGAGTGAGCAGTAATCTGATTCCCGAAGAATCCGCTCTGCAATCATCAGTGCGCGTGCATAAGTGTCCATTGCGGCAATGTGGGCAATAAATATATCCTGAGGATCGGTGGAATTGCGCCGGAGCTTGGCATCGAAATTGATCCCGCCCGTTGTGAACCCTCCCGCCTCAAGGATGACCAACATGGCTTCAGTAGTTTCATAGAGGTTGACCGGGAACTGGTCGGTATCCCATCCATTCTGGTAATCCCCGCGGTTGGCATCAATACTACCCAGCAACCCGGCGTTAACAGCCATCTGCAGTTCATGCTGAAAGGTATGGCCTGCCAGCGTTGCATGGTTTACTTCAATGTTGAGTTTAAAATCCTTATCCAGCCCATAATAACGCAAAAATCCGATAACGGTTTCGGCATCGAAGTCGTATTGGTGTTTGGTTGGTTCCATTGGTTTGGGTTCAATGAGAAAAGTTCCCATAAACCCTTGTTTGCGCGCGTAATCCCGGGCCATGGTCAGAAACTTTGCAAGATGCTCTTTTTCCCGCTTTGTATCGGTATTTAAAAGGGTAAGATACCCTTCCCTCCCTCCCCAGAATACATAGTTTTCGCCGCCCAGCGTCATGGTCGCATCAAGTGCGTTTTTCACCTGGCATCCGGCATGGGCCAAGACGAGAAAATCGGGATTGGTGGATGCCCCGTTCATGTACCTCGGATTGGTGAAAACATTGGCCGTGCCCCACAACAATTGTATTCCTGATTCTTTTTGTTTACCAGCAGCATAACCGACCATTTTTTGGAGTCGTTCTTCAATCTCCTTAACCGATCCATCTCCGGTAATATCGGTATCGTGAAAACACCAAAAGTGGATGCCCAGTTTGGTCATAAGTTCAAATGCAGCATCCATCCGGTCGTGGTTGCGCTGCATCAGGTCAGGTGAAGCCTCCCAGGGAAAAATCCTGGTCCCGGCGCCGAAGGGATCTGATCCTGTTCCGCACATCGTATGCCAATAGGCCATCGAAAACCGGAGATGGTCTTTTAGCTTCTTTCCTGCCACTTCGAGATCTTCATCATAGTATTGGAAGGCCAATGGATTTTTTGTCTCATTACCTTCAAATTTTATTTTTCCGATGCCAGGAAAAAATTGCTTATCGCCAATTAAAACATTCATCTTGTCAATTTTTTATTGTAATTTCCATTTCAGCCAGCATGCTGATCAAATGGTTTTTCCATCTCCAATAGTATTCCTCCATTAATTCGCGTTGACTTGATGCTTCGATGACCATGACTTTTTTAATTTTGGTGGATGCTTCTCCTATCCCCGAATAAAAGCCAGTGCCCACAGCCGCCCCCAGAGCTGCACCTATCGAACCGTTGGTACTATAAATATCAATTGTAACATTACAAACATCCGCCAGGGTTTGACGAAACAATGGACTCAGAAACATATTGGCATTTCCAGCCCGGATTGCAACAGGATTTAGCCCTGCATCTTTCATCACCTCTATTCCGTACCGAAATGCAAAAGCAAGGCCCTCCAGCCCTGCCCGATATAAGTGTGCCTGACCATGACGGTTGAAGTTTAAACCGATGATCTGGCAACCAGTTTCGCGGTTCTGTAACATGCGTTCAGCTCCATTTCCGAAAGGCAGGATCATCAGCCCTTCCGAACCGGCCGGAGTTTTCGCGGCATCTTCATTCATACGTGAATAATCCGCACCATTTGCTACATTCTTACGGAGCCAGGAATTCAGAATTCCAGTTCCGTTGATGCATAAAAGCACTCCATACCGGGGTGTCTTTTGGGTATGATTTACATGGGCAAATGTATTGATCCGGGATAAAGGATCGGAGATCAACCTGTCTGTAACTCCATATACCACTCCCGATGTGCCGGCTGTTGCAGCTACCTCCCCCGGATTAAGAACATTAAGCGAAAAGGCGTTATTTGACTGATCGCCAGCGCGATAGGAAACCGGAATGCCTGAAGTCAGGCCAAGTTCAGAAGCAATGGCTGGCATTAACCTTCCCTGCTCTCCAAAAGTTGGAACAATATTGGGGAGAAGTTCCTCTGATATTCCGGATACCCGGAGCAACTTTTCTGATACCCGGTCTTCCCGAAAATCCCAGAAAATGCCTTCTGATAACCCACCAACGGTAGTGTTTATTTCTCCTGTGAGCCGATATCCAATATAGTCACCGGGCAACATGACATGGTGGATTTTTTCAAACAGTTCAGGTTCATGGTCCATTACCCATTGGAGTTTGGAAGCAGTAAAGTTTCCCGGGAAGTTGAGAAGGTGTTCGTGGCAATATTCCTTTCCCAATTTCCGGGCAAGTTGGTTGCCGGTTTCCACGGCACGACTGTCGCACCAAATGATAGAGTTCCCCAATGCGTTTCCATTCTTGTCAATGCATACCAAACCATGCATCTGATAAGTGATACCAATGGCGCCAAT
>CAZVNF010000132.1:7567-11132 GCA_964628215.1 uncultured Draconibacterium sp. | reverse complement strand
TGCCGGCAAAAATTTCAACAGGTTCAATTTGATCGTTTGTTTTCATGGTTAAGGGTGTGTTTGGTTATTGAGGTCAAATAAATATTTTAAGACCTGGCAATCTGGATAAATTCTATCGGGGCACCATTTTCTTCGATAAATGCAACTATGTTTCCTTCAGAAGGGCTATTAGGTTCTATGATCACCTTTTTACCTTTTATCGCCTCGTAAATATCTTCAACCTCGAAAGCTACATGCGGGATCGTTTTTACGATTTCAGGCAGATTGCAATCCTCTTCATACCGCATCCATTCAATCCCGTATTCACTTTTCTCAAAACCATAATGGTAAAACTTATACTCTTTCAGGTATACCTCCCCTTCAATGGGACTCCTGGTTGGTATGCCAAGATGGTGGTATTTTAATTTAAGCGGGGTTTCCATAGCGACCTGTTTTGCCCTGTGATCCTAAGATCAAGATGTTCAAATCCGTGTTCAGATGTCTTATTATTTTTTCTGATGTTTTTCAGCTATAATACTTTCTGTAATCTCAACCGCATCCAGCACATACTTCATACAAACCGTTTGAAATAATTCCTGCTTCCTGATTTCCTTCTGGTCTTCCGGATCGTTCATATCCAACCCATGCAATAGTTCCCTGCAATTGATCGAACCGTTGCGCTTTTTAAATTCTTCAAATAATTCACTGGTTACATCATAGGTCTCTCCCGTTTTCGAATAGGGATCATCAGCTGCACGTCCAAATTCCAATCCCAGAGCCATCAATGCCCCGGTCACGGCACCGCAGGTCATCTGCCGGCGAGCCATACCTCCTCCGAAAGCACAGCCAATTTTAAGACACTGGTCTTCCGATAAGCCATAATCCTGCCCAAAGGATGTCAATACGGCCTGTGAACAGTTGAAAGTATCGGAAAAACAGAGCGCAGCATTTTCAGATTTTGTCATAACTGTAGGGTGGATTGATTTTTTTGGTAAACAAAATTAACTATTAATAACGAAAGAAGCCACCTTTAAAAGGCAGCTTCGGGGTAATGCGTAGATAGGGCGCTTTTTTTTAGTTACTGAAAATCCGGGAAGGCCCGAGTCACCGGAGCCAATGTGCTTATGTTTATATCCTGAGCTGTGGAATCGTCGAAATCAGCTTCAACCGGAGTTGTTGGGGTAATACCTGTGAGGGCGATTTCTTCAGCAGCATCTTCGAAGGTTGCAACCGTCGGTGTACCGGGGGCTAACAGGATATTAGAAATCGAAGTTGTATTTGAAATTACAGAAGCACCGTCATTGCCGGCAAAAAGAACGTTCACTGTAAGCGTTAAAACTGCTGCGAATAAGATTGTAAATGTTTTCATGTTGTTTTTTGTTTGATTTGATGCCGCAAAGATATATCGGTTGGCCGGGCCGGGATAGCGCTTTTCGATTTAGTGCAGGGGGCACCCGATGAATCAGGGATAGGAATCGGTGAAAAGAATGATCAGGGAGCTGCTTTGATAAACAGGAAAATTTTGACCTGCTAAAAGAAATAGTTTGATTTCACGCTTAGTTGTGAAATTCAATTTGCTATCTTATGTTTGGCATTATATCCTTGAAGGTATTGAGCAAACCTCTGTGCAATCCATCCAAATTATTCAGGGGATAAAGGAACTCTTGTCAAGATTAACGGCTACCCGTTACCTGGATGAACTTCATACACTTGGTATTCTTCATAAAGAGAAAATCTGGAAAGACAATTATTATATCAATTCTGATCTTTTTCATTTACTGGCCAATGTGCATCCTATAGAATAAATCATGTATAGCAAAACGACTAATTCTATATTCAAGCATTTCATCATGTATAGATAGTTGTATTTTTCTATGCATGACGAATTCGTTATACATAGATTTACAGTTTTAAACAATCACATTGACCAGCGACCTGCAAAAGAAGCCTTTAGTGAATAGCAAAACAAATAAGTATCAATGAAGAATGGTCCGCTCTAAGGTCACTGGTTGTGACCTTAGATTTTAAAATTGTTGATCCTTATGCTCCGGCAATCCAGAAAAAAAAAGATTACTAGCCAATGCCCGATTTAAACCCCCATTCTGCGATTAAAGCAGAGGATCTTATCAAGGGAACAGTTGAAATAATCCCGGGTTTTTAGGCTAAAATTCACGATAACGTGACTTCAGTTAACGATAACACTTGCTTTTGGAGGTGCCTGATGCCGCTAAAAGTGACATTTTCAAAAAAAGTCCGTAGCAATATCAGCCTTTCCTAAAATTATCCTAATTTTGAAACACATTATACATCACACTTGACAGACCAAACCACTACGAATGGCCAAAGACCGCAAACCCGAAGCAGAAGAACCCCTCGAAAAAAAATTATGGAAAACTGCCGACAAGCTCCGCAAGAACATGGACGCTGCCGAATACAAACATGTGGTGATGGGTTTGATCTTCCTGAAATACATTTCCGATGCTTTTGAAGAGATGCACCAGAAGCTGGTAGCTCAAAAGAATGATGGGGCCGACCCGGAAGATAAAAACGAATATACTGCCGAAAAGATATTTTATGTGCCTCCCTCTTCGCGATGGAACTGGATTCAGGGCCGTGCCGCACTACCCACCATCGGCAAGGATGTGGATGACGCCATGGATGCCATTGAAAAGGACAATCCCTCCCTGCGTGGCGTATTGCCAAAGGTATTTGCCCAGGAAAAGCTGGATAAAGCCAGTCTGGGCGGATTGATCAACCTGGTTGGCTCCGCCACCCTGGGAACAAAGGAAGCACAAAGCAAAGACGTTCTGGGTCGGGTGTACGAATACTTCCTTGGAGAGTTTGCCATGGCAGAAGGAAAAAAAGGCGGGCAATTCTATACACCTTCCTGCGTCGTAAAACTTTTGGTTGAAATGCTTGAGCCTTACGAAGGCAGAGTATTCGACCCTTGCTGTGGCAGCGGTGGCATGTTTGTGCAGAGTGAGAAATTCATCCTTCATCATCAGGATCATTATAAACGTAAAGGCGGCCTCCAGTCTAACCACACCCTCAACCCTACCGACTATATCTCCATTTACGGCCAGGAGAGCAACCAAACCACCTGGCGGCTGGCAAAGATGAACCTGGCCATCCGTGGAATCGACAGCAGCAATGTGCAGTGGAACAATGAAGGCAGCTTTCTCAACGATGCACACAAGGACCTGAAAGCCGATTACGTAATTGCCAATCCTCCCTTCAACGACAGCGACTGGAGTGGCGACCTGCTGCGGGACGATGCCCGGTGGAGTATCCTTGGGAAAAAGTTGCCACCACCTTCCGGCAACGCCAACTATGCATGGATCCAGCACTTCCTTTACCATCTTGCGCCAACAGGAATGGCCGGTTTCGTATTAAGCAAAGGGTCCCTTACTACCAATACCACCGGAGAAGGTGACATCCGCAAGGCCCTGATCGAAAACGACCTGGTCGATTGCATCGTGAACCTGCCAACCAAACTGTTTCTCAATACCCAGATTCCCGCCTGTCTTTGGTTTCTGCGCAGAAATAAAACCCAGCGTAAAGGTGAGATCCTCTTTATCGATGCCCG
>CAZVNF010000132.1:0-7467 GCA_964628215.1 uncultured Draconibacterium sp. | reverse complement strand
TTCTGCGCAGAAATAAAACCCAGCGTAAAGGTGAGATCCTCTTTATCGATGCCCGCAACCATGGTTATCTGATTAACCGAAAAAACCGCAGTCTGAGTGATGACGACATTTCAATCATTGCAGGTGTATATCATGCCTGGCGCACCGGTGAAGCAGAATACAACGATGTGGCAGGGTTTAGTAAAAGTTCCTCACTTGAAGAGGTCAAAGCATTAAACTATGCATTGACTCCCGGCAGATATATAGGTTTGGCAGATGATGATGAGGATTTTAACTTTCTTGAACGGATTGCTGCGTTGAAGGCTAAATTGGAGAAACAAATAGCAGAAGAAGGTGAATTGAACAAACGAATTGCAAGTAATCTTTCTAAATTAAATTTGGGGTAGAAATATGACTAATTGGAAAGAATATAAGTTTGGAGATTTGTTGCAGGAACCGGTCCGCAATGGTATATATAAAGCGAAAGAATATCATGGTAGAGGAACAAAGATTGTCAATATGGGAGAGCTATTTACTTATCCACGATTGACCGATGTTGATATGAAAAGGGTTGAAATTAGCGATAATGAAAGAAAAAAGAGTCTGTTGAAATCCGGAGATCTAATTTTTGCCAGAAGGTCTTTGACTGCTGAAGGTGCTGGGAAATGTTCATTGGTCTACAATATTTACGATGAAACAACTTTTGAATCATCAATAATTCGTGCTAGAATAAATAATAATATCGCTTCTTCGGAATTCCTGTATTACTATTTCAATTCACCTTATGGGAAATATTTAATTGGAACAATCCTGAGGCAAGTTGCTGTTGCAGGAATAACTGGAAGTGACTTGATTGACCTTCCATTAAAAATACCAGTTTATGATTGTCAATTTCAAATCGCATCTATCCTTACCAGTTTAGACGATAAAATCGACCTTCTCCACCGCCAAAACAAAACCCTGGAACAATTGGCAGAAACGCTTTTCAGGCAGTGGTTTATAATAGATGGAATAACTGGTTTCAATGAAACCTTGGGCGATTATGTTGAAAGTGCTAATACCGGACTGGACGCAATAAAAAGAGCACCAATTGTTGAATATGAAACAGGAATTAAGTGCTTGAGGATTCAGGATATTTCACAGAATAAAACAATTGAGAGGTGGGGGAACTCAGATGTGATGGTGCATAATTTTAAAAAGTTTCAACTTCTTACAGATGATATAATTATGGCAAGGACCTGTTCTCCAGGGATCAACTTGTTCATTCGGGAAGATCTACCAGCAGTTTTTAATAATGGGTTAGTTCGAATCAGAGCCAGGAAAGACCGGGTTTATCCAATTCTTTTAAACTCCTTATTTAATACAAGAGAGTTCATTGGTCATATTGACGGAATATCAGGAGGAACCTCAGTGCAATTAAACATGCAAGTAGGTGATTTATTAGCTTATGAAATTTCTTTTCCAACAATAAACAAACAGAATGAAATTATTGAGAACTTTTTTGCGATTGATAAGAAAAAATCTCATAATCTAACCCAAATCCGCACCCTCACCCAACTCCGGGATACCCTGTTGCCGAAGTTGATGAGTGGGGAGGTTAGGGTTGCAGTTAAATAAATATAATAATTATAAATAACACTTGCTGTTAGTCATACTTTAATTATCTTTGCAGTGGATATAACTTTTTCAGACAGAAAATTAGAAAAACTCGCTAACGACGATCGAAAACGCATCAGGGAATTTGGGGAATTAAGGGCAAATAAGATTAAAATGCGACTTACTCAGTTGAAATTTGCAAACACCCTTGAAGATGTTAGATACCTACCCGGACACTATCATGAATTAACAGAAAACAGAAAAGGGAAATGGGCTTGTGATCTTGATCAGCCCTATCGGTTGTTATTCATTCCACATGAAAACCCCGTCCCTGTGGATGAAAATGGCAAGTACATCTGGCATGAAATTAAAGGAGTTGAAATTACAGAGATCATTGACTATCACTAAAATCAAAATTTATGCGGAACGGTAATAAATATTTTCCACAATCTATACCACATCCCGGTCTGACATTACAGGAAAAACTTGAAGAGTTGAATATGGGGCCGAAGGAGTTCGCTATTCGTACAGGTAAACCAGAAAAAACCATCATTGCGGTATTGAAAGGAGAGAGCGCAATAACACCTGACATGGCAATTCAATTTGAAAAGGTGACTAACATACCAGCTCATTTTTGGCTCAATCATCAACTTGGATATGATGAATTTGTAGCCCGTGAAAAGAGCAAACAAGTTATTGAAGACGCATTAGCATGGGCACATCAATTTCCTATAGCTGAGATGATTAAAAAAGAATGGCTTCCGAAATTCCCAACAAAACAGGAGCAGGCAGTGGCGCTTCTTTCCTTTTTCAGTTTTGCTACACATTATGCCTGGGAGGATTATTACTTCAACCAACTTTTAAAAGTAAGGTTTAGGATTTCCCTTGCTCATGTTCACGAACCATATGCTATCTCAGCATGGCTTCGAAAAGGAGAATTGCAGGCTGACAAACTACCCATCAAAGAATATTCTGAAAAATCCTTCAAAGAAGTTTTACCGGAAATTAAGCTACTCATGGCCAACCATCCCGATGGATTTTTCAACCAACTACAGCACTTGTGCCTGAGTGCAGGGGTTAAGGTCGTATACACACCATGCCTGAATAAAGCACCTATTAATGGTTCAACTCGGTGGATTAACGATTCACCTCTCATCCAGTTAACAGGAAGATATAAGCGAAACGATATTTTCTGGTTTACCTTCTTTCATGAAGCCGGACATATTCTTCTGCATGGAAAGAAAGATATATTTCTTGAAAACATAGAGTATAATGACAAGGATGACCGTAAAGAAAGCGAGGCGGATCAGTTTGCTGTTAAGTGTACGCTTAATGAACAAGAAGAGTGGGAAATTCTCCAACATCCATTAACCGTCGAAAATATTCTCCATTATGCAGAGCGATACAGAACACATCCAGCCATAATCGTCGGCAGACTTCAGCATAATAAACATTTGCCTTTTTCATTAGGGCGGCAATTCTTTCAACCGGTCGAATTGATTTGAAACCAATAACCGAAGATAAAATAGAAGCCTTCACCATCGAACACCTCCGCCAATCAGGGTGGGTGTATGCACATGGCTTGTCTATTGCCCCGGGATCGGAGCATTCGGAACGGGTATCATATGAGCAGGTTATTTTAATTGGCAGGCTGAGAACGGCTGTAGCACAGTTGAACCCGGATATACCGGAAAATTACCGGGAGCAGGCCATCCAAAAGGTATTGCGAATCTACTCACCTGACCTGTTGCACAACAATGAAATCTTTCATCAATTGCTGGTGGAAAAAGTCAGGGTGCCGTATCAGCAAGATGGCTATGAACGTAGTCATGAAGTGGCGCTTGTCGATTTCAACCATGTGGAGAATAATCAGTTTTTGGTGGTCAACCAATTCACCATCGTTGAAAACAACCAAAATAAGCGGCCGGATGTGCTGCTTTTTGTGAACGGCATTCCGCTGGTGCTGATCGAACTGAAAAACCCTGCCGACGAACAAGCTACCATCCGCAAGGCATTCGACCAGGTTCAAACATATAAAGCCACCATACCAGGACTGTTCACTTATAATGCCATTTGCGTGATCTCTGATGGCATGGAATGTAAGGCAGGAAGCGTTACCGCTGGCTTCAGCCGGTACATGACCTGGAAAACAGCCGATGGCCGAAAAGAGGCATCCCGGTTTAAGCCACAGCTGGAAACACTGCTTACCGGCATGTTGAATCCCGCAACCTTGCTTGACCTCGTGCGTAATTTCATTGTTTTTGAAAAGACGAAGAAAGAAGATGCAAAAACTGGCATCACCCAGGTTGTAACGGAGAAAAAACTGGCGGCATACCATCAATTTTATGCCGTGAATAAAGCGGTTCAGTCCTCATTCCTGGCATCCGGCATCCATGGCGATAAGCGGGGAGGCGTGGTTTGGCATACACAAGGTTCGGGAAAAAGTTTAAGCATGGTTTTCTATGCCGGGAAGCTGATCGTTTCTCCGGAGATGAAAAATCCGACCATTGTGGTACTTACTGATCGGAATGACCTGGATGATCAGCTCTTCGGTACCTTTGCCGCTGCAAGGCAATTATTAAGGCAGGACCCTATCCAGGCCGAAAGCCGGGATGATCTGAAAGAATTGCTGAAGGTGGCCAGTGGAGGCATCGTTTTTACCACCATCCAGAAATTCCTTCCTCAGGATGGCAAGACTTCCTACGACCAGCTTTCCGAAAGAAGAAACATCGTGGTGATTGCAGATGAAGCACACCGCACCCAGTATGGTTTTGAAGCCAAGCTGCTGGATGAAAAAGATGCCGTGACCAAAGAAGTGATTGGTAAACGCATCGCCTACGGTTTTGCCAAGTATATGCGTGATGCATTGCCTAATGCCACCTACATTGGTTTTACCGGCACCCCCATTGAAGGCACTGACGTGAATACTCCGGCTGTATTCGGTCAATATGTAGATGTGTATGACATTGCACAGGCGGTTGCTGATGGCGCCACGGTGCGCATCTATTACGAGAGCCGGCTGGCGAAGGTGAATCTGGATGAAGAGGGCAAGCGGTTGATCGAAGAGTTTGACAAAGAGCTGGAGCAGGATGAAGAAATTACCGAAAAACAGAAGGCCAAAGCCAAATGGACGAAGCTGGAAGCCATTGTCGGCAACCAGGATCGGGTAAAGAACCTGGCCAGAGATCTTGTCACCCATTTTGAAGCACGGCAATCGGTATTTGAAGGAAAAGCATTGATCGTGGCCATGAGCCGCAGAATTGCCGTGGATTTGTACAATGAAATTATAAGAATCAGGCCGGGATGGCACGATGATGACATGACCAAGGGAACAATCAAGGTCGTGATGACCTCAAGCAGTTCTGATGGTCCGGTGATCTCGAAACATCATACAACCAAACAGCAACGCAGGAATTTATCCGACCGGATGAAAGACCCCAGCGATCCTTTAAAGCTGGTGATCGTGCGTGACATGTGGCTCACCGGCTTTGATGTGCCCTGTTTGCATACCATGTATATCGACAAACCCATGCGGGGCCATACCCTTATGCAGGCCATTGCCCGGGTAAACCGTGTGTTCAGGGATAAGCCGGGAGGATTGGTGGTTGATTACCTTGGTATTGCTTCCGATTTGAAAAAAGCGTTGTCCTTCTATTCCGATTCGGGCGGGAAAGGTGATCCGGCATTAAGTCAGGAACAGGCAGTAGCCGCCATGATGGAAAAGCTGGAAGTGTTGAAGCAAATGTTCGCCGAAGACAGCACCACCCGGAAAGACATCCTGGTGGAAGAACCCCAGGCTTATTATCAAAACAGCCTGAAATTCAATTACCGGCGATTTTTTCTTGTCGATGCCCGTGAAAAACTATCCATCATCCTGCAGGCGGAAGAACATATCCTTGGATTAACAGACGGCAAGGAACGCTTTACCCGTGAAGTGTCGCTGATGAGCCAGGCATTTGCGCTATCCGTCCCCCACGACAAAGCCATGGATATCAAAGATGAGGTGGCATTTTTCCAGGCAGTAAAATCCAGGCTGGTTAAATTTGAAGGAACCGGCACCGGAAAATCAGATATAGAGATTGAAACCGCCATCAAGCAGATCGTGGATGAAGCCCTGACTTCTGATACCGTTATTGATATTTTCGATGCTGCGGGTATCCGAAAACCCGATATTTCGATTCTTTCGGATGAGTTCCTGCTGGATGTAAAAGGGATGAAGCACCAGAACCTTGCACTGGAACTCTTGAAAAAGATTTTAAATGACGAGATCAAAAACAGGTCTAAGACCAACCTGGTCAAGAGCCGCACCTTGCTTGTCATGTTGGAATCATCCATTAAACGCTACCAGAACAACCTATTGTCAACAGCTGAGATCATCCAGGAGCTAATCAACATTGCCAGGGAGATCAAGCTAGCGGATGCTGAAGGCGAAAGACTTGGATTAACCACCGATGAAGTTGCCTTCTACAATGCGCTTGAAACCAACGACAGCGCTGTGTCTGTCCTGGGCGACGATACTTTAAGAACCATTGCCCGTGAAATCGCAGAAAAAGTTCAGGCCAATGCTACCATCGACTGGGCTATTCGTGAGAGTGCCAGAGCTAAGCTTATGGTTTTGGTAAAGCGTACGTTGACGAAGTACGGCTATCCTCCGGATAAGCAGCAAAAAGCGATTGATACGGTGTTGAAGCAGGCGGAGTTGTTGGCGGAGTTTTATGTGACTACTTAATGATGAATTATACACCTTAGACATAATAAACTAATCTACATTTAATTAACACTAAACCAAAAACGAAAAACGATGAATCGAAAATTTTTATTGACAACCATTCTCCTTTTAACTGGAACAACATTGTTCTTTGGCTGTAAAAAAGAAAGCAAACCAATTCCTGTTGCAAATTTTTCTTACGCTGGCGCTAATATACCTGCACCCGCAACGGTAACATTTACAAATTCATCAAGTGATGCAACAAGCTATTCATGGGACTTTGGGGATAATGGCACTTCGACTGAAGCCAATCCACAGCACACATATATAACCGGAGGTGTTTTCACTGTAAAACTTACTGCAACGGGAGATGGTGGAAGTAACTCCACTACAAAAACTGTTAATATTCAAAATCCGATTGGTCCGGTTGCCGATTTCACAATTAGCGGAAGCGGTTCGCAAGCTCCATGCATTATCACATTTACTAATAATTCTCAAAACGCTACTACATACAATTGGGATTTTGGAGATGGTCAAACATCTGATGTACAAAATCCAACACATACATTTTCTAATGGAGGTAATTTTAATGTCCGGCTAACTGCAACGGGTCCAAATGGTACAAATGACATAGTGAAATCTGTAAATATCCTCCCTGCGCCCACTATTTGTAAGATTGTAGGTATTTCAATTTTAAGTTGTCCTCTTACCGATGGCTCAGGAATAGATTGGGATCCATTTAGTTCGCCGGATTTTTACTTTAACCTCGAATCATCAACGGGTGAAATTTTAATTGATAACTCGTCAAATTACTATACTGATAATATCACTTTCCCTCTTGCATGGACGTTTAACCCAGCCACAAATATAAGCAACACTGCTTTTGGCATTTTACATAAGGTGCATATCTTGGAACATGACAATCCTGATGCTGATGATGATGTGTCGTCAGTAAGTTTCCGGTTATCAAGTTATACCACCGTTAATCAACATTATCCATCGAAATTCACCATCACGTATGGTTCCACTCAAGTTCAGGTAACCGTTCAATGGCAATAACAGGTGGCAAGTCAGGTGGCGTATAAAAAAACCAAGGCTCCCAGAATTCCTGAAAGCCTTGATTTTCCTGGTGGGACGTACTGGATTCGAACCAGTGACCTCATACGTGTGAGGCATGCGCTCTG